>JBLMXS010000467.1:0-8141 GCA_050257895.1 Thiohalocapsa sp. | reverse complement strand
TGCGGTCATCACGCTGCTGGCGCTGTGGCATGTGCCGCTGCCCTGGCGCGGCGAGCTTTTGGTGTTCCCGTTCGAGCTGGTGCTCGGGCTGTGGACGGCGCTGGTGCTGGCGACGGTGTTCATCGGCGGCTACACCTGGAGCGTCGCCGAGGAGGCGCGGCGGCTGCGCGACGCGGTCGCCGCGACGCAGCTGGCATTGGCGCGCGAGCAGCGGGTCTCGGCGGTCGGCGCCCTGGCCGCGGCGGCGGCGCACGAACTCGGCAGCCCCCTGGCGACGATCGCCGTCGTCGCCAAGGAATTGCGGCACGAATTGCCGGCCGACTCGCCGTTTGCCGACGACGTGCAGCTGCTGCTGAGCCAGTCAGAGCGCTGCCGCCAGATCCTGGCGCAGCTGGCGCAACGGCCCGACGAGGAGGGCTCCTCGCCCTATACGCGGCTGCCCGTTTCGGCCCTGGTCGAAGCCGCCGGCACGCTATACCACGATCCGCGGGTGCGGCTGATTTTTGCGACGACCGGCGCACCCGGCGACGGCGAGCCGCTGGTCCGCCGCAGCGCCGAGGTCATGCACGGACTGCACAACCTGATCCAGAACGCTCTGCAATTTGCGCGCCACGAAGTCAGCGTCACGACGCATTGGGACGAGGCCAGCGTCAGCGTCGAGATCGCCGATGACGGGCCGGGCTTTCCGGCCCACCTCCTCGGGCGGCTCGGCGAGCCCTATCTGTCGACGCGGGCGGGCGCCGAGAACCATATGGGGCTCGGCATTTTCATCGCGCAGAGCCTGCTCGAGCGCAGCGGCGCCGAACTCACCTTCGACAATCTCGTCGATGGCGGCGCGCATGTTGCGATTTCCTGGAAACGTGCCAATTTGGAGGCAGAGGCGCGACCCCATGCCGCGGGCCGGGTGTAGGATCCGGCGCGCCCCAGCAGAACAACAAGAGGCAGACAGGATGAATGCGATCGACCGGCCCAATCGGGCACCGGGTGCAGAGCCGGAAGCAACCTCGTTGCAAGGCCTGCCGGAATCCGAGCGGACGCTGCTGATCGTCGACGACGATGCGCCGCTGTGTCAGCGCCTTGCGCGGGCGATGGAGCGTCGCGGCTTTGTCGTGTCGACCGCCGACAGCGTCGGCGACGGGGTCGCGGCCGCCACCGCGCACCCGCCGGCGTTTGCGGTCGTCGATCTGCGGCTCAGCGACGGCAGCGGCCTCGATGTCGTCGGCGCGTTGCGGGCGGCGCGTCCGGAGGCGCGCATCGTCGTCCTGACCGGCTACGGCAACATCGCGACGGCGGTGGCCGCGGTAAAGGCCGGCGCGCTCGACTACCTGCCGAAGCCGGCCGACGCCGACGCCGTCGAGCGCGCCCTCTTGGCGCGCGAGGGCTCGACCCCGGAGCCGCCGGAAGACCCGATGTCCGCCGACCGGGTGCGCTGGGAGCATATCCAGCGGATCTTCGAATTGTGCGACCGCAACGTCTCCGAAACGGCGCGCCGGCTGAAGATGCACCGCCGCACCTTGCAGCGCATCCTGTCGAAGCACGCGCCGCGCAGCTGATGCGTAGCTGATTGGGGCTCGCGCTCGGCGACCGGAGGTGAGCCAGGGCGAGCGCGTTGCCGCCGACGGCGTCAGCGGCTTCCTGCACCTGCCGGCAACAGCGGACACAAGCGGTGCCGGCATCGTCCTGACGCACGGCGCCGGCGGCAATTGCAGTGCGCCGCTGCTGGTGGCGGCGGCCGAGCGGTTCACCGCCGCCGGGCTGTATGCGCTGCGCATCGACCTGCCGTTTCGTCAGAGGCGCCCGAAGGGTCCGCCGTCGCCGTCCGGTGCTGCCGCCGACCGCGCCGGGCTGCGCAGCGCGATCGCGGCGCTGCGCCAGCGGACGGGCGGCGGGCTGATCGTTGGCGGCCAGTCCTACGGCGGCCGCCAGGCGAGCCTGCTGCTCGCCGACGAGCCGCAATTAGCGGCGATGCTGCTGCTGTTTTCCTACCCGCTGCACCCGCCGGGCAAACCCGAGCGCCGGCGCACCGACCATTTCGCCCGGCTGCGGGTCCCGGCGCTATTCGTGCACGGCAGCGCCGACCCGTTCGGCACGCTCGCCGAGCTGGAGGATGCCATTGCCGCGATCCCGGCGCCGACCGGGCTGTTGCCGGTCGACGGCGCCGGCCACGACCTGCGCCGCGGCCGCTTCGATCTCGCTCCAATCGTCGCCGCCGCCCTCGCGCTGCTGCGGCGCTAGGAGCCGTTTCAGGTGGGGCCGGGAGCGAAAATCTCACTGAAAGCGGGTGGTCTAGCTGGTGGGCGATGACGGATTCGAACCGCCGACCCCCTCGGTGTAAACGAGATTCGGCGCATAATTTGCCGAACATGCCCTCTCGTTAATTCCGAAAAATCCCGCAGGAAACCTCTTTATTTTTTGCTCCCCCAAACGCATCTTCGGCAGGCGATGCGTGGCCAGTCAGAAAATTCCGCTCCCCCAAGCGCTCCCCCAGCCCTCCCCAGCGACCCTCTCGTCAATTTGCCGCTCCCGGAGCGTTCCCCCAGCCTCGGGCTTTTCCCGTCATCCGTGGTCGCTGCGGATAATTCACCAGCCCTCAGAAAAATCGACTGCGCCGTCGCTCCCCGACCCTCTCGTAAAAGGACGCCGCTAAATGCCGAAATTCGCTGCAAAGAACCTCACCGATCTGAGCGTCAAGGCGCTGAAGCCGGATCCCGCTGGCGAATATGTGCAGGGTGATACGCAAGTCCCCGGCTTCGGCGTGCGTGTGCGGCCGTCGGGCGCCGCCAGCTACATCGTGACGAAGCGGTTGCCGGGCGAGCTCCGATCGACCCGGGTGACGCTCGGCCGTGTCGGCGACATGAGGCTCGCCGACGCGCGGGAGAAGGCGCGGGAGGCAATCGGCGCAGTGCGCAGCGGTGTCGACATCAACGTCCTCAAACGCCAGGAACGCGTTCGGACGCGTCGGGCCGAAGCGGAGACCGGCTATAAGCCGGGCACCTTTGGCGAGGCGGCGGTTCTCTACATTCGATCGGAATGCAAGGCGCTGGCGCGCGGCGCTGAAATCGAGGCGCTGATCCGCAAGCACCTGCTGCCGGCATGGGGTGAACAGCGGCTCGAGGATTTGCGTCGCCGCGACCTGACGGCGGTGCTGGATCCGATCGTCGACGCCGGCAAGACGCAGGCGGCGCACAAGTTGCGCGAGGTCGCGATCCGCATCGTGAATTGGGCGGTCGACCGCGGCGACGTCGAGATCAACATGCTGGCGACGGCCAGCCGCGGCCGCCGGCGAGCCGGCATCATCCGGCGCACCCGCCGCGATCGCGTACTGAGCGAGGATGAGATCCGGCGCATCTGGCAAGCCTGCGATGAGGTGGGCAACCCGTTCGGCGACTTCATCCGCCTGTCGCTGATGCTCGGCCAGCGCCGGGAAGAGATCGCCGGCATGGAGTGGGGCGAGCTCGCGCTGCCGTCGGGTGAGCTCGACCGCGGCGCCGCGCTGTGGGTGATCCCTGCGGCGCGGTACAAGACCAGGATCGAACATGCGGTGCCGCTGCCACGCCAGGCGGTCGACCTCATCGGCAGGCTGCCGCGCGTCGACGAGCGCTACGTCTTTTCGACCGCGGCCGGGACCAAGATCAGCGGCTACAGCAAGATGAAAGCGCGGCTCGACAGGATCGCCGGTGTGAGCGATTGGCGCCTTCACGACCTGCGGCGGACCGCCCGCACCGGCCTGGCCGCGCTGCGCGTCGACCCGGACATCGCGGAGCGGGTACTCGGCCATGTCATCGGCGGCGTCCGCGGCGTCTACGATCGCCATGCTTACCTGCAAGAAAAGCGCGACGCGCTCGAGCTCTGGGCCAAGCGGCTGCATGCGATCGTCACGCCGCCGCCGGACAACGTGCGGTCGTTGGCCGCTGCAAAAAAATAATTCAAATACTCGCGCACGGAAAACCGATTTTATTCTTGTTGCACGCGGGGATTTTCGTCGTAATAAATACGGTCCTCAGTTATCACGGCTTACTCGCCGCACATCGGAGGATCTGCCCATGCCTGACGACGTCGAGATATTCATCTCGAAAAAGAGAGCGCACGAAATCACCGGCGTTTCGCCGCGTGAGCAAGGCCGCAAGCCGGGCTTTCCGCGCGCCATCAAAATCGGGCAAGGGCCAAACGGCCGGCAAGTGCTTGTCCTACGCGAGGTAAAGGCTTGGCAGGCGGAGCAGATCGCGCGTCGCGATCGCGAGCTCGGGCTCGATGCGCCGCCGCCGCCCGTTGCGCCGGCGCCGCAGGTGCCCTCGGATCAGCAGCTGGCGCCGCCGGTGAAGCGCGGCCGCGGACGGCCGCCCGGCAGCAAGGACAAGCGACCGCGCGTCTATCGCCCCGGCGTGCGGCCCGGTCGACCGCCCAAGGTGAGGTCCGACGCCCCGGCCGAGCCGCAGCCGCTGGCGGCAGCGGAATGACGGGTTATGTCAGGAGGGCAGCTGCGGCCCGGTAACCGTCGCGAGCGGCCACCGGGCCAATGGTTGGCGGAGCCCAACTGCCGCGGCGATCTTAGCCGAAATTTTTCTGGGCGAGCAAGCGCCCGACGGCCGGCATTATGAGCCGGAAGAAAATCAGCTTTCGCGAGCGCGACGTCGGAGGGCCGCCCGAGCATTCCGCCTGGGTTTGGCATACCCATGAGCTCAAGCGATCGGACGCTTGGCGCTATATGTCGCCCTCGCTCTCGCGCCTCCTGAACGAGCTCGAGCTCGAGCATTTGCGCCACGAGCGCCTGAAGAACGGCGAACTCGAACTCCTCTACGACGACATGATGCGGCAAGCCAGGATCAGCCGAGGCCTGATCCGGCAGACGATCGCCGAGGGCGTGCGTCGCGGCCTGCTGAGGGTGACGAAGGAGGAAGTGACTTGGCCGCTGCCGCCAGACGGGAAACGGCCACCGAACCGCTACCGGCTCACGTACTTGCCGTGTTGCATGGTCGACGAAAAAACCAAGGTGACGATCTGGCACCGCGAGACGAACGAATGGCGCTCCTACGTGGAGCCGCAGCGGGCGAAACGGGAGCCGCCGAAGCGCGCTCCCAAAAGCATTTCGACCCCCCCGAAAGTGGTACCGACATCAGTACCGTCAACGGTACTGGGCTCGGAAGAGCAACCGAGGGAAACTGCCAAAAACCAAGTACCGTCAACGGTACCGAACATCAGTACCGTCAACGGTACTTCCTATAAAGATCTCGGTGTATCCGCCCCGTCAGCGCCTCGCGGTAGCGAGCCTCCGCCATCGATTGAAGTCCCGCGCAGGAGGATCGTGCTGTGACGAGCGCACGCCGCCTGCTCTACCAGGCGCGCTGCCTTGGCGTGCACCTCGAGCCAGGCGACGGCGACAGCCTTATCCTGGATTTTCGTGGCGAAATTCCGCCGGCATTTATCGAGCAGCTGCGCGCGCGCAAAACCGAGCTTCGGCAGTTGCTGCTGTGGACCACGCAAGGCGATCAGGGTTTCGGTGGTGGGTGCCTTCACATGGAGCCGGAGCCCGACGGCGCCGGCAGCTGGCGCCAGTGCTGTCGGCCTGTCACCGATCGCCATGGCATCTACTGCGATGAGCACGCGCCTTGAAATGGCCGGGCGGGCAAAGTCTCCAAGGCAGCGCCCTAAGACCAGCGGGGCGATCCGCGTGAAATGAACCGTTTTTGGCAGGTCCATCTTTTTTTGTGAAAGTGACAGGCTCCGGTGCAAGTAAATCAGCCTCCGCCACCGCCGAAACACCTCTCAGCTGAAGCAAAAAAGCTCTGGCGGGAGCTCGTCGTCGCGCAGTGCCGGACCGTCGAGCGGCAGACCTTGCTACTCGCAGCGCTTGAGGATTTAGACCGCGCAAACGAGCTCGCGGCTCTGATCCGCCGGGAGGGCCCGATGCAAAAGAGCAGCCGGAGCGGGCTGTCGCGGCCGCATCCGGCATTGCGGATCGAAGCTGACGCGCGGGGTCGATTTCTCCGGGCCTGGCGCGCTCTCGGGCTGAACGGCTGGCGGCCGATAATCTGACGACAGAGGAGGAAGAATTGACCCAAGGGCAGGTCGCGGCGATCGTCCGCAAGATCAACGGCGCGTTGCGACGCGTGCGACCGCGGCTCACAGAAGCGGAGGCCGCCCATATCCTACAGGGGGCGGCCGAAGAAGTGTCCTGCAAGGTGTTTGGCGAGCGCGAGACGAGCTTTATTATTTATCCGCTCTCCGATTGGCCAAACAATCCGGCATCGAAGATTTACCTTTGCCCGGCGAGATAAAGCATTGACGGCGAGCCCGGATCGGCGGAGTCTCCGCGCCAGCCTCGATTAATCACGTCGGGCCGGTTTGCCGGCCCAATGACGTTCGGCCCAGCGGGTCGGGGGCAACACCCAAAATGACATAGCGCGGCTAAGGCCGCGCGCCCGAAACGAGCGCCGCCGGTGCCCCGCGCCGGTGGCGACGCGCTCGGGGTAGTCGAGGTCGGTGAACATCCGCGGCACGCCTAAGAGCGACACCCCGCCTCGGGAGGCCGGGTAGTCGAGGAGAGCGGCCACGGTGTTGTAGAGGACGTATTCGAGCCGCGGCCCCAGCTATCGCGCCACAGGTGCTTGAAGGTTGCGATGACCGAGTCCGCGACCAGCGGCCGGTCGTCGGGCGCGACGCGCTCCAACAGGTTGAAGCCGATCGGATGCGCCAGGTCGGCGGGGTCGAGGTAGACGACATCTGCCATGCGCCACGGCGGGATGTAGTCGAGGAGTTCGTCGGCCAGGTCGCCGTGCGGGTCGAGCAGCATCAGGCCGCGGCCGGCGGCGATGTCCTGCGCCGCCATGTTCCTGAGCAGCGTCGATTTCCCGCTGCCGCTTTTCCCTAACACGTAGAGGTGGCGCCGCCGGTCGTCGACGGTGATCCCGAACGGCATCTTCGTCGACACAGGCCCAAACACCGGATCGTGGGCCACGCCGTCGCGCACACCGATCACGACGGCGTCCATGCTCCCGGATCAGCTCCCCCCGCACACCCCGCGGCAACGGCATTGCTGCAGGGGCACCCTGCCGGTCTGCCGTGACCAGCTGCGGATTTGTCGCCACACCTGTGGGTGAGGTTTGGGCGGCAAGCGGAAGGAGCTGGTCCGGATGTACGGTTAAGAGCGGCCATAACCGGATTGTACCGCCGCCATCCTCCCTCGATGTGCAATAGTCTGCAAGTTGTGGCATAAAGAACTGCGGCTTCAATTCCGACATCGGAGAACCACCCATGCCGCAGACGTACATTGACTTCGCGTTCGTAAAAGAGAACGCGTCTTTCGAGCGCGTTCTTGAACACTACAACTTAACTATCCGCGGCACCGGCTCGCAACGCTCGATCGCTTGCCCGTTTCATCCAGACAAGCGACCGAGCTGCCGGGTCGAGGTCGACCGCAAAATCTTCAACTGCTTCGCCTGCCAGGCGAGCGGCAACATCCTCGAATTCGTCGCCCGGATGGAGGGCGACGCCGACGACCTGCAGGCGGCGGCCCTGAAGCTCGCCGACATCTGCAGCATCGCCCCCGCAGCGTTGCGCGGGACGCCTGGCGCTAAATCGCGCCAGGCGGCTCAGCATAGCCGCAAGGGGGCGGAACGGCCCCAACCGCAGCCCGAGGCCCAAACGCCCTCCCCTGCCCCGCCTGTGGCCTCTGAGGGGATGGTAAACCCGCCCCTGACTTTCGGGCTCAAGCTCGATGCAACGCACCCCTATCTGGCCGAGCGCAGCGTCTCGGCCGAAACGATCGCCACCTTCGGCTTGGGGTATTGCAGCCGCGGCGTCATGGCGGGCCGGGTCTGCATCCCGATCCACAACGCCACGGGAGAGCTCGTCGCTTACGCCGGCCGCTGGCCCGGCGAGCCGCCGGAGGGGGTCGAGCGCTATCTTCTCCCTAGCCGGTTCGAGAAAAGCCGGGTGTTGTTCAACCTGCATCGCGTGAGCGATGTTGAGCACGTCGTGCTCGTCGAAGGGTACTGGTCGGTCTTCCGGTTACATGCCTTGGGCATGCCGGTTGCCGCCCTGATGGGTAGCTCGGTCTCGGAGGCCCAGCTCGCCGTGCTGCGCGAGCGGGGCACGCGCCGTGTGACCCTCCTTCTCGATGGCGACGACGCTGGTGGTGCGGC
>JBLMXS010000466.1:0-17979 GCA_050257895.1 Thiohalocapsa sp. | reverse complement strand
AGCACGTTCAATTCGCTCGCCATCTCGTTTTCCATGATGCGCAGCTTCGACTGCCGCACCACCTCGGAAAACACCGGTGCGACGCCGATAAAGCGCTCATAGGCCTCGGTCAGCGGCCGCTCGCCGGCCGGGTCGACGAGGAAGCCGAGCACCAGCCGGGCGAATTCGTACCCGGTGGTGCCGTCCACCGGCCAGTCCTCGCGCAGCCCCTCGTGCGCCGCCAGGATCTTTTCGGTGACGAGGTAGAAATCGCGGCGCGGCGCCCCCTCCCGCAGCCGGTTTAGATAGGCTTTCGGGTCGAGGAGCCCGTCGATGTGGTCGATGCGCAGACCGGTCACGGTGCCGTCCGCGAGCAGCCGGAACACCAGCTGGTGCGCGTGGTCGAACACGTCGTCGAGCTCCATCCGCAGTCCGGCCAGCTCGTTGATGTTGAAGAAGCGGCGATAGTTGATGTCGTCGGCGGCGACACGGAAATGCGCCGGCCGCCAGAACTGGTCCGCGATCAGGCGAAATAGGTGACGCCAGCTGTGCAGGTCATCCACCTGCCCCGTAAGACGAGCCACCGCCTCATCGATGGCCGTGCGCACGGCGGGATCCTCGCGCGCCAGCGCCGCCAATTCGGTCTTCAGCTCGGCCGCGCGGCGCTCGATCTGCGGCCGCCACGCCCGCAAGCCGGCAAAGGAATCCCCCAGCCGTTCGAGCACCGGGTGATCCTGGCCGAGGATGCGGGCGTAATCGAGCGGGCAGATCGGCAATTTGTGGACCGCATACGCCCACACCGCGAAGGTGCCGTGGTCGGCGTCGAATTGCAGGCGGAGATGGCCGCGCTCCAGCTCGACGCCGTATTGGTCGCCGAGAAACGGGATCAACAGCTTGTCCTGCAGGTAGCGGCGATCGGGGTCCCAATCGATATCGAACCAGCCCGCGTACAGCGAATCGGGGCCCCATTCGAGGACGTTGAGCCACAGCGGGTTGTCGGCGCCGCCGACGCCCATATGGTTCGGCACGAAGTCGAGCACCTGGCCGAGGCCATGCGCCGCGAAGGCGGCGGACATGCGGCGGAAGGCGGCTTCGTCGCCGAGTTCCGGGTTGAGCCGGTCGTGATCGACGATGTCGTAGCCGTGGGTGCTGCCGGGCCGCGCCTTCAGGTAGGGCGAGGCGTAGACATGGCTGATGCCGAGCCGGGCCAGGTAAGGGGCGAGCGCGGCGGCGTCGTCAAAGCCGAACTCCTTGCGGAACTGCAGGCGGTAGGTGGCGCGCGGCAGCGTCTCCGCGCGACGCTCAGCGCTGTCCATCCGCCGCTATCGACCAGCGAACCGCGAACGGCGCGAAGGCGCCGTCCTCGCCGACGGCTCCCTCCTGCCAGAGCAGGCGGCCGGACATCGCCGGAAACCCCGCCATGCCCGCGTCGGACAGATTGGCGGCAAGCACCAGCCTGCCATGCCGGCCGGCCTCCCACCGCACGATGACGGCGCCGTCGCCGACAACCTCGTACCGGCCGCCGCTGCGGATGTCGGCGAGCAGCGGCACGATCTCCCGCCCCCGCACCGCAAGCACCGCGCGATACCAGGCGAGCCAGCCGGCATGGGGCTCGTCGTGCAACTCGCTCCAGTCGAGCTTCGCGGAGAGAAAGGTTTTCGGCGCCGTCGGGTCCGGGATGCGCTCGCGCGCTGCGGGATCGCGAAACTGCGGAAAGCGGGCGAATTCCTCGCGCCGTCCGCGCCGCACCGCGTCCGCCAGTTCCGAGCCGAAATCGCAGAAGAACGGGAAGGGCTGCCGCGCCGCCCATTCCTCGCCCATGAACAGCATCGGGATCTGCGGCAGGAGCAGGTAGATTGCGGCAACCGCACGCAAGGCGGGCTGCGGCGCCAGCGCGGCGAGCCGCTCGCCGAAGGCGCGGTTGCCGATTTGGTCGTGGTTCTGCGCAAAGGCGACAAAGGCCGTCGGTGGCAGCTCGCGGCTGGGCTGGCCGCGCGGCCGGCCGCGATAGGGCATCACCTCGCCCTGGAACGCGAAGCCCTCGGCAAGCGCGCGCCCGAGCCGCGCCGTGTCGCGGAGATAGTCGGCGTAATAGCCGGCGGCTTCGCTGGTCGCCACGACGTGCAGCGCGTGGTGCACGTCGTCGTTCCATTGCGCCGTGTACCAGCGCGGGCGGCCGGCAGGGTCGCGACGCAGGCGATGGGCGTCGTTCTCCTCGTTTTCCAGGACGAGGTGGATCTGCCGCTGCGGCAGGGCGGCGCGCACCCGCTCGGCCAGCTCGTCGAGCAGGTGGCGCTCGCTGTCGTCGCGGATCGCGTGCACGGCGTCGAGCCGCAGCCCGTCGACATGGTATTCCTCGAGCCAGTACAGCGCGTTGTGGATAAAGAAATCGCGTACCGGCGCGGCCGGGCCGCCCGCCATGTTGAGCGCCGCACCCCACGGGGTGTGGTGGCGTTCGGTGAAGAATTGCGGCGCGATCGCCCCGTAATACGCGCCCTCCGGCCCGAAATGGTTGTAGACGACGTCGAGCAGCACCATCAGACCGCGTGCATGCGCCGCATCGACCAGTGCCTTCAGCGTCTCGGGGCGGCCGTAGGAAGCATCGGGCGCATAGGGCAGGACTCCGTCGTAGCCCCAGTTGCGCGCCCCCGGAAAGTCGGCGACCGGCATCAGTTCGATCGCCGTCACGCCGAGCGCCGCGAGATGGTCGAGCTTGTCGGCAGCGGCGGCGAAGCTGCCCTCGGCGGTAAACGCGCCGACATGCAGTTCGTAGAGCACCGCCTCCTTCCACGCGCGGCCGCGCCACCCGGAGTCGTGCCAGGCATAG
The DNA here is from genome assembly GCA_050257895.1 of Thiohalocapsa sp. Lineage (GTDB taxonomy): Bacteria > Pseudomonadota > Alphaproteobacteria > ATCC43930 > CGMCC-115725 > DATARH01. The sequence continues at coordinate 15,173 of JBLMXS010000466.1, read as the reverse complement.
GCGGCCGGGTCGACGACCTCGCTGGCGCCGTGAACGTCGTCGGGCTGAAAACGCGACGCCGGGTCGGGGACAAGCAGCCCGTCCGGCAGCACGAAGCGGTAGCGCGAGCCGGCGCCGGCGCGCTCGCAGACCAGCTCGTGCCAGCCCTCGGCCAGGGGCTGCATCGGCAGCCTCTCGCCGGCGCCGTCGAGTTCGAGAACGACGCGCCGATGCGGCGGCGCCCAGAGGCGAAAGCGCACGCCGCCGCCGTCGCGCAGCTCGGCGCCGAACGGCATGCGGTGCGACCGGACAACAGTTTCATCGCCGGATCGGTGGTCGTCGGGTTCACGGCGGGGCAGGGGCAGGGTCGTCATCGGGTTCCCTTGGGGGCGACAGTCTAGCGCGCCAGCAAGCTAGCGAAACGGCCCCCGAGGTTAGGCGTTCCTCCTCCAGCGGGGCGGTTTGACGCGGCCCTCTCGACGGAACGGCGGATTGGCGCCCGCCGTTTGGTTTAGCTGCCCTGCCGCCAAGGAAACCGACGCAATGGATGCGCTGATCGCCGTGCCAAGTGTCGCCGCTGCGCGCAAGCTGCGCCTGCGCGAGGGGCAGCCGTTTCCGCTCGGCGCCACCTGGAACGGCCTTGGCGTCAATTTCGCGCTGTTCTCCGGCCACGCCAGCAAGGTCGAGCTGTGCCTGTTCGACGCCGATGGACGGCGCGAGATCGAGCGGGTCGTGCTGCCCGAATTCACCGACGAGGTGTGGCACGGCTTTCTGCCCGACGCGCGCCCGGGCACGATCTACGGCTACCGCGTCTACGGGCCCTACGAGCCGGAGAACGGCCACCGCTTCAATCCGCACAAGCTGCTGCTCGACCCGTACGCCAAGGCGCTGCACGGCTGGCTGGAGTGGCATCCGGCCGTATTCGGCTACACGATGGAGACGCGCGACGACCTCACCTTCGACGAGCGCGACAGCGCCCCTTACGTGCCGAAATGCCGGGTTGTCGATCCCGCCTTCACCTGGGGCGACGACCGGCCGCCGCGCGTGCCCTGGGAGCGGACGGTCGTCTACGAGATGCATGTGCGCGGCTATACGAAGCGGCATCCGCAGGTCGTCGAGGAGCTGCGCGGCACGTTTCGCGGGCTGACCGAGCCGGCGGTGCTCGACCACATCCGCCGCCTCGGCGTCACTGCGGTCGAGCTGTTGCCGGTGCACACCTTTATAGACGACGCGCATCTGCTGGAGCGCGGCCTCGTCAACTATTGGGGATACAACACGATCGCCTTCTTCGCGCCGGCCCGCCGCTACGCCAGCGTCCCCGATTTCGCGTTCGCCGAATTCAAGGAGATGGTCGCCCGCTTTCACGACGCCGGCATCGAGGTGATCCTCGACGTCGTCTACAACCACACCGCCGAAGGCAACGAGCTCGGTCCGACGCTGTCGTTCCGCGGCATCGACAACGCCTCCTACTACCGTCTCCTGCCCGACGAGCGGCGCTACTACATCAACGACACCGGCACCGGCAACACGCTCAACCTGTCGCATCCGCGCGTCCTGCAGATGGTCACCGACTCCTTGCGCTATTGGGTGCAGGAGATGCATGTCGACGGCTTCCGCTTCGACCTCGGCACGATCCTGGCGCGCGAGCCGTACGGCTTCGACGAGGGCGGCGGCTTTCTCGATTCCTGCCGGCAGGATCCGGTGCTGTCGTCGGTCAAGCTGATCGCCGAGCCGTGGGATTGCGGCCCCGGCGGCTATCAGGTCGGCGGCTTTCCGCCCGGTTGGGCCGAATGGAACGACCGCTTCCGCGACACGGTCCGCTCGTTCTGGAAGGGCGATGAGGGCACTTTGGCCGAGACTGCGACGCGCATCACCGCCTCGGGCGACCTGTTCGACCGCCGCGGCCGCAAGCCCTGGGCCAGCGTCAATTTCGTCACCGCGCATGACGGCTTCACGCTCAACGACGTCGTCGCGTACAACGACAAGCACAACGAGGCCAACGGCGAAGACAACCGCGACGGGCACGACGACAACCGCTCGTGGAACCACGGCGTCGAGGGGCCGACCGACGACCCGGCGATCAACCGGCTGCGCGAGCGGCAGAAGCGCAACATGCTGGCGACGCTGCTGTTGTCGCAGGGCACGCCGATGATGCTGGCCGGCGACGAATTCGGCCGCACGCAGCAGGGCAACAACAACGCCTACTGCCAGGACAACGAGATCTCGTGGGTCGATTGGCATCATGACGCGCGCGGCCTGGCGCTCAACCGTTTTGTCGAGCGCCTGACGCGGCTACGCCAGCAATATGCGGCGCTGCGCCGGACCCGCTTTCTGACGGCGCAGATCAACGAGGAGCTGGGGATCAAGGACTCCACCTGGCTCACGCCCGAGGGCGACGAGATGGCCCTGGCGCATTGGGAGGACGCACGGGCGAAATGCCTTGGCCTCCTGCTCGACGGGCGAGCGCAGACGAGCGGCATCCCCCGTCGCGGCAGCGAGGCGACGCTGCTCTTGATCCTCAATGCGCATCATGACGTGGTGCTGTTCAAATTGCCGCCGGTGGCGGGCGGACGCGACTGGCTGCGGCTCGTCGACACCAATCTACCGGACGAAGACGACGAGCTCGAAGACGCCGCGCGCTTCGAGTTCGAGCACGTTTACGCCGTCACCGCCCGCTCGCTGCTCCTGTTCCTGCTGCGCCCGGAACGCCGCCCCGCCAATCCGCCTGACGAGACGCTGCCGGCGGCCGCTCCTCGGGCTAAGGGAAGGGCGCGGGGCTGAGCAAGATCTACAAATGGAAATGGTCGCCGCAGCCCGCACCGGCGTGAGGTTGTTCGGGAAGCGCAGCCGCGGTGCGAGCCGCAAGCCCGTCGTCCTGCCCCCTGATCGGGTCGGCGTAGTAGTGGGTCAGGGCGACCTTGATGCAGACGGCGGTCGGCACCGCCAGGATGAGCCCGACGATGCCGAACAGCATGGCGCCGACCAGGAAGGCGAAGATCACCACGACCGGATGCAGCCGCGCCGCCGAGCCGAGAACGAGCGGGCCGATCAGATTGTCGACCGTTACGCGCAGAAAGATGACGACGCCGATCAGCGCCAGCATCGCCAGTAGCGTGTGCTGCTGCAGCGCCGTGGCGCCGACCAGCGCCGCCGATGCGCCAGGACCGACGACCGGGATGATTTCCAAAAAGCCGACCGCGATCGCCAGCACCAGGGCGTTCGGCAGGTGGAACACCGGCCCGAACGCGATCCACGCGAGCAGCGCCGTGTACGTGACCACCGCAGCCACGCCGAGGAGATAGCGGCGCAGCGCCGGGACGAGCTGCGGCAACAGCCGCTCAACGGCACCGCGGCGCTCCGGCGGAACCAGCCAGATCGCACCGGCTGCTAGTTGCGGCCCGGAAATGAGGAAATAGGCCAGCAGCACGATCGTCAGGACGCCGCCCAGCAAGGCCGCAATGCCGTAGCTGGCGGCCTTGGCAGCAACGCCGAACCCGATCGCGCTCTGCGCCCAGCCGCTCATCAGCCGCACCACCGAGTCGGGCGTGTACGTCTGTCCGAACACGCTGACGCCGCGCGGCCCCATGAGGCGCAGCATCAGGTTATGCACAATCGTCGGCACGTTCTGCACGAAGCTGAAGAGTTCCGCGACGGCTGCGGTGCCGATCCAGTAGGCGATGGCGGCAAGCAGCGCCAGCAGGCCGAGAAACACGAACAGCGCCGCCAGCCAGCGGCGGCGGCCAACTCGCGGCGTCAGCCAGGCGACGACCGGCTCGACGATGAACGACAAGGCCACCGCCAGCACAAACGGCAGCACCGCGTAGCGGATCTCGTAGAACAGGAAGATGACAGCGGCGAACGCTGCGGCGATCGGCCAGCCGCTCACCCGTGAGCGGATCGGGGGCCGGGGCGAGTCCACCGGCGATCAGCGCGCCGCGGCGCGGCGCTTGCCCGCGACGGCAGGGGCGGCGGGAGCGGCGACGCCGCAGACCCTCCCTTTCCACCGCACCCGCCCGCTCCGCCGCACCACGACGCTGGTCAACGCGAGCAGCGCGACGGCGGTATAGGCCAGCGGGAACAGCAGCCCGAAGGCGAGGGGGATGCGCAGGTGCCGCGCCGTGCCGAGCTGTACCGCCAGGATCACTAGCGAGCCGCCGAGCGCCAGCGCGAAGCCGGCAAGCGTTGTCGGTGTCGGCGCCGCCGTCGCGGCGAGCCCGGTCAGCAGCGGCAGCAGCAGCGCGGCCCACCCGATCAGCAATGCCGCGGTGGCGACCGCCAGCGTGTGGCTGGGATTGCCGATGATCTCGACGGCGTTCTTGGCAAACCCCGACCACAGCGAGCGCAGATCGGTATACATGCGGGTCGACGCCAGCGACCCCCCGTCCAGCAGCCGATAGCGCCAGCCCCCCTGCTTGACGCGGGCCGCGAGCGCCTTGTCCTCGCAAATCTCCTCGCGGACCGCGGCATGGCCGCCAACCGCGAGATACACCGAGCGGCGCACCAGCAGGATCTGGCCATTGACCGCGATATCCTCCGTGCTCGGGTCGTCGACCCGCCGCAGATCGATGACGCAGCCGATCAGCACCAGCGCCGCCGGCACGATCAGCCGCTCCCAGAAGCTGCCGAGCACCTGGAACGGCGCCAGCGACAGCATATCGATGTCGAGATGCCGGGCTGCCGTCAGCGCGCTCGCCAACAGCGGCGGCGCCACCCGCACATCGGCGTCGATAAAGCACAGAAATTCCGTCTCGAGGCCCTGTGCCCCACACCAGCAGGCATGCGGCTTGCCGAGCCAGCCTTCGGGCAGCGTCCCCAGCCGCCGCAGCTCGATCTGCTTGTGGCGCAGCGCGATCTCTGCCGCAATCTCGGCGGTGCCGTCCTGCGAGTCGTCATCGACGACGACGATCGGTACGCCCCGGGGGAAGCCGCTTTGCGAGAGCAGCCGCTCGAGGCAGCCCGCGATGTTGGCGCGCTCGTTGCGCACCGGCAGGACGACGGCGACCGAGGGAAGCGCCGCGTCGCTCTCGGTCGGCGCCGGCAGGCGGGCATGCGCCCGCGCCTGCCGCAGCGTCCGCAGCAGCAGCCATGCCGTCAGGGCCGCCCACAACACTCCGGCCGTCAGCGCGGCCATCACCGGGCTCCACTCGCAGTGCCCATCTCGATACCGTGATATTCTCGGGGAAACTTCACGTTGCTAGTTGTTCACGGTGGCAAACAAGCAATGTTGCCTCCGCGTCTCATGAAGCTTCCAAATATCGTCCGTCGAGAGGCTCAATTGACCCAAGTTAAACGTCACCCGCGGCCCGGCATTACTCGCATGCCGCGATGGCGGAGAGGGCGGGCATGAAGCTGCGCCAACGCGTCCTGAGCCATCTGCGCCGGCGGCTCGACGACGCGTTGCCGTTGCGGCTGGTGTTCTGGGACGGGCAGGTCTTCGATTTCGCGCCGGCGCCGACGGTGGCGCTGACGCTGCGCACGCCGCGCCTCTTACGGCTATTGCTGACCGGCGACATGGGGCGGCTGGCGGAAGCCTATGTGAAGGGCGACATCGGCGTCGACGGCGATCTGCACGACATCATCCCGATCGGCGTCGCGATGGCGGAGCGGATCGGCAGATCGCCGCTCTTGGCGCGGCTCGGCCATCTGCTGGGGGCGCTGCGCCCGCGGCACAGCCGGGGCCGCGACGCCGCCGCTATCAGCTATCACTACGATGTCTCGAACGCCTTCTACGAACTGTGGCTCGACCGGCACATGGTCTATTCCTGCGCCTATTTCTTGACAGGCGAGGAAGACCTCGACACTGCACAGGAACAGAAGCTCGACCACCTCTGCCGCAAATTGCGGCTGCGGCCGGGCGAGCGGCTGCTCGACATCGGCTGCGGCTGGGGCGGGCTGGTGCGCTGGGCCGCCTCGCATTACGGCGTCGCGGCGCTGGGCATCACGCTGAGCCGGCCGCAGGCCGAGTTCGGCCGCCAGCGCATCGCCGAAGCGGGCCTCGCCGGCCGTGCCGAAATCCGGTACGCGGACTATCGTGACCTCGAGGGCGCCGGCGACTTCGACAAAATCGTCTCGGTCGGCATGTACGAGCATGTCGGCCTGGCCAATCTGCCGCGCTATTTCGATCTCATCGCGCGGAACCTGAAGCCGGGCGGGATGGCCCTCAATCACGGCATCACCAGCGGCGATCGCGACGGCCACGCGCAAGGCCCGCCGGGCGGCGAGTTCATCGATCGGCTGGTCTTTCCCGGCGGCGAGCTGCCGCATTTGTCGCGGGTCATCTACGAGGTCGCCGGCGCCGGTCTCGAGACGATCGATGTCGAGGATTTGCGCCCGCATTACCCGCAGACGCTGGTGCGCTGGGTCGAGCGGCTGGAGGGCAGCCGGGACGCGGCTATCGCCGCCGCCGGCGAGGAACGCTACCGCATCTGGCGCATGTACATGACAGCGATGGCCTACGCATTCGATTGCGGCTGGCTGTCGGTCGCCCAGGTCCTGACGGTGAAGCCCGGTTCGCACGGCCCGGCCGCGCGGCCGTGGACGCGCCGCTATCAGTACGTCCCGCAGGCCCAGGCACCGCTCAGTCGCGCCCTGGATTGGCGGGCGGATCGGCGGGCGCGGGAGGCTCCCGCGACGGCCCCATCCGGCCTGCCTGTCGCCGGCGATGCCGTCGCCCACGCTCCTGCGGTGTTGGAATAGGCAGGCGGACATTAGTGTGGTCCCGGTTGCCGTTTCTGTTCACTGCATGAATTTACCCATGTTAATACAGGAGGAATACTTATCGCATGCACGGATCGGACTCGTGGTAAATGCGTTATAATGGGGCAGGGACGGATCTATCAGAGGGTGATGCGGCCGATCCGCTCGCCTTCTCTGACACAAAGACCGCGAAAGCCGCGGGGTCGCCGCGGCTGCCGAGGCTGAGGACGACGTCGCACATGCGCCACAGCACGACATCCTGGCGGATGACATCGCCGACCGGCGCGCTCAGGAGCGAGGACAGCTGGGGCGGCGAGATCTGGTCGTCGCTCGTCGGTTCGCTCGATACGATCTTGCGCGCCTGTTACGGCATCTACGAATTCACCGACGATCCGGACTGCCTGTTGCGCATCGGGCTGAGCCTGGCGCGCGAGCCGGTCACATTGCGCGACGGCACCGCGATCGAGATCGGCGACCCGATCGGCTGTCTGCATTTTTGGAACGAGCACCTGCCGCGCTATTCCGATTTGGGGCCCGACCTGCGGTGGGCGGCGGAGATGCGGCGGCGCGTGTTGCGCTCGCTGATGGCGCTTGCCGTCTATGTCGAAGAAGAGGCGGCGTGGCGCAACGTCAACGCCTTTCGCGCCTATGCCGCGTTCTCCAGTCGGGTCGGCGTGCTGCAGCTCTACCGCGTGACGCGTCGCCTCGGCTTCGAATGGGTGCCTGGCGGCCCCTCGACGGCGCGTGCGCTCGCCGGCTCGATCACCGGCTATGGCTTGACCCGGGCCTATAACCCGGCCGCATTGGCCCGCCAGCCGTTTTTCCGCCGCTCCCATGAAATCTGGATCTCGCGTGCCGCGCTGCTCGATCTGCACCGGCGCCAGCAGGCGCTGTCGGACAGGAGCGCTGCCTATCGCCGGCGGGAAAAGCCGCGGCGAACTGGCGGCTGAGCCCTCGCCGGCTACGGTAAAGCGGCCGGTTTCGCTAAAATTTCTCGGACAAGTCCGCCAATGTGATCGGCATCACATGCCTGCCGCCGCCAGCGGCGCTACATGACGGGCAGGCGGATCGAATAAGGCCGTCGGGGAGGAAGAGATGCAGCAGACGACGATGGACCGGTGGATCGAGATCACCGAGGCGCGGCGGGTGTGCGAGTTCGCGATGGCCGAGCGGCCGCCGGTTGCGGCGCCAGCCGCCTCGCTGATGACAAAGCTGCGCGCCATGGTGATCGCCGATAGGGCGCGCCTCGTCGCCGCCTTCGGCCCGTCGACGCGCTCGCCGGCGTAGCGCTCGTTCTTCCGTAACGACCCGGGGCCGCGCGCTGGGCGCTATAGCGCGCTGCCGGGGACCGAGAGGACAGTGCCGCCGATCTCGCCGAGGTTCTTGAAGACGACGCTGAACATCACCGAGACGCCCGGGGTGACATCGCCGCTGCGAATCCCCGATTGCGTGACCGAGCCGATAAACGCCATGCACTCGTCCTGGTAGATCGCCGCCATTGTCGCATAGAGGCTGGTGCTGCTCGATTGCGGCGTCGAGACGCCATTGATCAGGTTTGTCGAGTTCGTCAGGTTGATCGTCTCGCTGCCGGCCAAGGACCAGTACCGCGTCAGTTTCGCGGTCGCGCTGACCGACAGCTGCTGGCGCTTGCCGTAGAGGATGCTCTGGCCGGTCACCGGATTGGTCACCACCTCGTTCTGCTGCTGCGCCGGCACCAGGAGGTAGTTGAGCCCGACGCGCAGCGATTGCGGCCCGGCGTTGAGCCCGACCTCTTGGGTGCGGTTGGAGAGGCTCCCCTTGGCGAGGCGGAAACGGTAGATCAGGTCGAGGTAGGAGCTCGGCGACATCACGATGCGCCCGACCACGTCCGAGAGGCGCTGCGCCGCCCCCGAAGCCGGCGGCAGAAAGCGGTTGGGCTGGGCGCGGTAGCTCTGGCCGATCAGCATGCGGTAATTGCCGCCGATCCGGTTGTAGAGGGCGAGCTTCATGCCGTAGTCGACGCGCTGCCCGGTATCGAGCAGATCGTAGCCGGCCAGCCGGTCCGGCCGGAACAGGTCCGAGTCGCGGAATTCGAACCCGAGGCTGTCTTCGTTCGGGATGCGGCGGCTGTTGCCGCTGGCGGGCCCGGCATAGATTCCCGCGATCGGTTCGATAATTGCCGTCGTGTTCTCGCCGTGATGCGCCAGCGGGTAGTTCCACGTCAACCCGAGCTGAGGGAAGGCGCGGCCGGTGACGAAATCGGTGCCGATTGTCGGCGGGCCGTTCGCCGGGAAGAAGGCGCTCGGCAGCTCGGGATTCGATTTGGGACTGAGGTCGTTGACCGAATAGCCGTCGCCGCGCACGCTGGCGGTGAATTTGTACTGGCTGCCGATGCCGTCGCGGAAGGTCCTGTCCCATTCGCTGCGCAATGACAGCCGGCGCGTCTGCGTCCCGACCTCGCGCACGATGTTGAGCAGGTTGGCGTTGAGCTTCCAGGTGCCGCCCCACGGGTCGGGCTCGCTCTGCCAGTAGCGGTTGAGGACCGGCAGCACGATTGGCTGCGTCGAGTCGCCAAGCCCCGGGACCAGCGGCTGGAAGACATAGGCGTTGACGTCGGTCGCGCCCTGCGCGTCAAAGCCCTCGAGATAGGCACGGCTGATCATCGCGTTGAGCTGCGGCAGCCCGAAGCCGAAGCGGAGCAGATAAGTCTGGTCCGACACCCGCTGCAGCTGGAAGCCAGTGCGGTAGGTGTCGTTGAGGTCCCAGACGCCGGAGGCGTTGACGTGCCCGCGCCACCGGCTGCCCTTGCCGGTGTCGCTGCGTTCGCCCTCATTGCTGTAATTGAGGCTGCCGACGCCGGTCAAAAGGCCGTTGCCGAAGCGCTGCCGGTACTCGCCGGCCAGCAGCTGGCCGGCCCGCGTCGTGAACCGCGGCGTCAGCGTCACATCCTTGTCCGGCCCGAGCTCGATGAAGTACGGCACCGAGACATGGAAGCCGATCGTGTTGGAATTGCCGAAGGTCGGCAGCAGGAAGCCGGTCTTGCGCTTGACCGAGGGCTCGGGCTCCGACAGGTAGGGGGTGTAGAACACCGGGACGCCGTCGACCTCGAGCACGGCGTCGCGGAACTCGATGACCTTCTGGGTCTTGTCGTCACTGACCTCGCGCGCCTTCAGCTGCCAGGCCGGCGGCGCCGCCGGGTTCTTCTTGCACAGGTCGCACGGCGAATAGACGCCGCGCCGCAATTCGAGCCGGTTGCCGTTGACCCGGCGGGCGGCATTGGCGGCCAGGCGCGAGCGGTCGGCGAGCAGCATCCGCACGTTCTGCGCGAAGGCGTCGTTCATCCGGTCGCGCAGCTCCATGAAGTCGGCGAAGACCACTTCGCCGGTCGGCATCAACAGGCTGACATGGCCCGAGGCGCTGACCGTGTCGCTGCGCTGGTTGTAGCTGACCGTATCGGCAAGCAGCACCTCGCCGCCCTGCGAGATCTCGACGTTACCCTTGGCAACGGTCAGCCCCAGCTGGTCGTCGTAAGCCACCTCGTCGGCCTGGAAGACGATCGGCGCATTCTTGTCGGCGCGTTGCGCACCCACGATGCCGGGGGCGATCCCGGGGGCGGTACCGGGGGCGGTTTCGGCAGCGGCCGGCGCCGCAGCAAGCAGGCATGCGCCGACGACGGCGATCCCGGCGGCGATCATCGCGATCGCGCCGCGACGCCGCCGAATTCCTGCAGGCTGGGGGGAACCTGTCATCCGCCGTGTTGCAGCTGTGGAAACGGTGGTGCCTTGATTGTGCGCGCTAAACCCTCGGATTGGCTCTTCGCGTGAGGAGAAGGCGGCTCACCCGTCTTCGAGATGAAGGAGCATCGAAGCGCCGAAGATCATGCTCACTCCTGCCGGGGTCCAGGCGGCCAGGAGGACCGGGATCTTGGCCGACAGGCCAAGGGCAAACACGATGTCGGACAGAAAATACAGCATGAATCCGGTAATGACGCCACTGACAATCAGCATCGCGGCGCCGCCGCGGCGCTGCAAGCGCAGGCTGAACGTCGCCGCGACCAGCACCATCGCGCAAAATAGGAAGGGCCGCGCCAGCAGCACGTTGAAATGCAGGCGGTGACGCTGCGCCGAAAAGCCCGATTGCTCGAGCAGGCCGATAAAGCCCGGCAACTCCCAGAATGACATGGTATCCGGCGAGGCGAAGCTTTCCTCTAGCTTGTCGGGGGTCAGCCCGGTCGGCAGGCGCCACTCGGCAAACGGTTCGGGCGGCTGCTCGGGGCGGAAGCGCTGGCCGTCGGCGATGCGCCAGAAGCCGCCGCTCAGCATCGCCTCGCGCGCCTCGATGCGCGCCGTGAAATGGGCCTGCGCATCGAGGAAGAACAGGCTGACATTGCGCAGCTGCAACCCGGGCGCCGCCACCTTGTCACCATGGATGACGATCTGGCCGCCGCCCGGGTCGCTCTGGCGCAGCCACAAGCCGGCCTTCGACAGACTGAGCGGATCGTTGCCCTGCCGCAGGATGCGGTTGTCGAGCTGTTCGTAGCTGCTCTCCAGCGTCGCGGCGACGGGGTTGAATACGGTCACCGCGACGATCCCGACGACGAGCGCCACGAGCACCGCCGGCGTCAGAAATTCCCACACTGACACCCCGGCGGCGCGCGCCACGATCAGCTCGTTGCTGCGGGTGAGGCGCCAGAAGGCCAACATCGTGCCGAACAGGATCGCGAACGGCATCACGTCCTGCGCCGTGTGCGGCAATTTCAGCGCCGCCATCTCCAACAGAATCCCCCAGCCGGCCTGCGCCCGCGTGCCGCCGCGCCGCAGCAGCTCGAGGTAGTCGAGCAGGAAGCTGACCGCGAGCATCGCCCCGAAGACGCTGGAAAACCAGGTGAAGAACTGGCGTGCGATATATCCCGAGAGGGTCCTCGCAAGCTGCACCGGAACTCCTCTCCGCTCCTGAAGGGCCGCAGGTCAGGGCGCGGTCGGCGCCAGCCTCGGCTGAGAGGCCCCGGCCCCAGGCAACAGCAGGATTCCAAACCCCAGCGCCAACGGCAAGAGGTCGATCAGGTACAGCAACGGGATCGTCGCCGGGTGACGGTTGGCAAGGTTCATCGCCGCCAGGTCGAGCGCCTGGAAGAGGAGCGCCAGCCCGACCGCCAGCAGCACCCGCCGCAGCTGGCCGCGGCGGCTGAACTGCCCCGTCAGCAGGCAGGCCAAGGGGATCATCACAAAGCTGAAGATCGACAGCGGGATGACCAGCCGCTGGTGCGCCTCGACGCGAAAGCTCGCCCGCATTGCCGGGTCGAGATTGGTCGGCGGCCACAACAGCTCGCCGAAAAACCGCTCCTGCGCGTCGCGGAACCGCACCACCGGCGCGTCGCGCATCGTGTCGAGGTCGAGCGTGTAGCGGTCGAACGTCAACAGCGAGAGCTTGCCGCTCGAACGGTCGAAGCGCTGCCGGCTGCCGTTGACCATGACGATGCGCGAGGCTTTGCCGCTGTCGGCAAAGGCGCCGCGCTCGGCGAGGATCGTCACCGGGTGCGCCGGGTCGCGCTCGTCGTTGACGAGCAGGCCGACCACCTCGCCGCGCTCGTTGCGGCCGGCAATGTAGATCGTCAGCTTGTCGGAGATCGTCGTGAACGTGCCCTCCTGCAACAGGCCCGAGACAAAGCGGTTGCGGACCTCGAATTGCAGGTCCTTGAACTCGCGGTTGGACGCCGGCAGGAAATAGGCCGACAGGCTGAACAGCACGAGAAAGCCGCCGCCGGCGAGCAGCAGCACCGGCCGCGCCAGCGCCAAGGGCCCGAGGCCGGCCGCGCGCATCACCACCAGCTCGCTTTCGGCGGCGAGACGGTTGAAGACGAACAGCACCGCGATAAAGCCGCCGATCGGCAGCACGATGTCGAGAAAGCGCGGCAGGATCAGGAGTGCCAGATAGAGGAACAGCTCGATCGACAGGCCGCGGTTGACGATCAGGTCAACCAGCCGCAGCGATTGCGCCAGCCACACCGCGGCGCTTAGCGCGGCGGTGACGAACAGCATCATCGTGAAGCATTGCCACAGGATGTAGCGGTCGAGCCGGGTCATCGCGGCGCCGGAGCATAGGGATGCCCGCCGCCCGCCGCCACCGCTTTCCTGCCGCAGGACCGGAAGCTGCCCTCACCCCGGCCCTCTCCCCACAAGCGGGGAGAGGGAGAGCAGCGGCGACGACCGGTCAAGACTTCGACGGTGTGCCCGGCTGCTGCGGCCGCGTCCCCTCTCCCCGCGGGCGGGAGAGGGACAGGGTGAGGGGCTGCCGCCGCCAGATGTTCTGAAGAACGGCTACCCGAACTTGCCCGACCGCGGAAAGCCTTGCGGCACGGTGCGGCCGGCGCCGCCCCGCGGGGCGCGCCACGGCACCAGGTCGGTCTCGACCCGCGTGCGGTTCTCGCCCTGGCGCCAGCTGAGGCCGTTGGCGAGGCGGAAGGCCTTGGCGTCGGCCAGCCCGCCCATCCGGTAGCGCTGCAGGATGACGCCGCGGCCGCGCGCCATTTCGGGGATCTCGGCAAGGTCGACGATCAGCATGCGGCGGTTGTCGCCGACAAAGGCAGCCGTGTCGTCGCCGTCGGTCACCGGTGCGCACACCGCCGCCTTGGCGCCGCCCGCGGGGGTCAGCACCTGCTTGCCGGCGCGGGTCTGCGCCAGCGCCTCCTCGGCGTCGACGACAAACCCGCGCCCGTCGTCGGAGGCGACGAGCAGGCGCAGCCCCGGTCGGAACGGCAGCAGGGAAACGACCTCGTGCTCGTTCGGCAGGTCGATCATCAGGCGGAGCGGCTCGCCCTGGCCGCGCCCGCCGGGCAGCCGGTCGGCGGCCAGCGTGTAGAACCGGCCGTTGCTGGCGAACACGATAAGCCGGTCGGTGGTCTCCGCCAGGACCGCGAAGCGCGGCCCGTCGCCCTCCTTGTATTTCTGCTCGGCGAGATTGACGGTGTGGCCCTTGACGGCGCGGATCCAGGCCTTCTGCGACAGCAGCACGGTGACCGCCTCGCGCTCGACCAGCGCCGCCGCCGGGATCTCGATCGGCTGCGGTGCCGCCGCGAGCAGCGTGCGGCGGCGGCCCAGCGGCGTGTCGCCGCCGAATTCCTTCTGCGTCGCCGCCACCTCCCGCGCCAAGGCCCGCCATTGCCGCTTGTCGCTGGCGAGCAGCGCTTCGAGGCCCGCGGCCTCGTCGGCCAGCTCCTTCAACTCCTTCTGGATCGCGATCTCCTCGAGCCGGCGCAGCGCCCGCAGCCGCATGTTGAGGATCGCCTCGACCTGCAAATCGGTGAGACCCCAGCGCGTCATCATCTCGGCCTTCGGGTCGTCCGACTCGCGGATGATGCGGATGACCTCATCGAGATTGACATAGACGATGACAAACCCGCGCAGCACCTCCATGCGGCGCGCGACCACGCCGAGGCGATGCCGGCTCCGCCGCTGCAGGACCTCGCGGCGATGGTCGAGAAACGCCTGCAGCGCCTCCTTCAGGTTCATGACGCGCGGCACGCCCGCCGGGTCGATGACATTGAGGTTGAGCGGCACCCGCACTTCCAATTCGCTCAGCCGAAACAGCTGCTCCATCAGGATGTCGGCGTCGACATTGCGGTTTTTCGGTTCGAGGACGAGGCGGATGTCGCTTGTGGACTCGTCGCGGATGTCGCCGAGCAGCGGCAGCTTGCGCTCCTCCAAGAGGCCCGCAATCTTCTCGATGAGGCGTCCCTTCGGCACCTGGAACGGGATCTCGCTGACGACGATCTGGTAGAGCCCGTGCGACAGCGGCTCCTTCGCCCAGCGCGCCCGCAGGCGGAAGCTGCCGCGGCCGGTGGCATAGGCCTCGACGATGTTTTCCGGCGGCTCGACGACGACCCCGCCCGTCGGGAAATCGGGCCCCGCGACATGCGCAACCAGCTCCGCGGTCGGGCAGTTCGGGTGGTCGATCAGGTGCAACAGCGCGCCGCACAATTCGCCGGCGTTGTGTGGCGGGATGCTGGTCGCCATGCCGACCGCGATACCAGCGGCCCCGTTCGCCAACAGGTTCGGGAAGCGGCCCGGCAGGACCACCGGCTCCTTGTCCTCGCCGTCATAGGTCTGGCGGAAATCGACCACGTCGGCATCGAGCCCGTCGAGCATCGCCTGCGCCACGGCGGAGAGCCGGCTCTCGGTGTAGCGCATCGCCGCGGCGTTATCGCCGTCGACATTGCCGAAATTGCCCTGGCCGTCGACCAGGGGGTAGCGCTGCGAGAAATCCTGCGCCAGGCGGACCAGCGCCTCGTAGACCGCCAATTCGCCGTGCGGATGGAATTTGCCGATGACGTCGCCGACGACGCGGGCGCATTTCTTGTAGCCGGATGCCGGATCGAGCCGCAGCTCGCTCATCGCGTGCAGGATGCGGCGGTGCACCGGCTTCAGCCCGTCGCGCACATCGGGCAATGAGCGTGCCATGATCGTCGACAGCGCGTAGGACAGATAGCGCTCGCCGAGCGCGTCGGCGAAATCGACGTCGCG
>JBLMXS010000465.1:0-3253 GCA_050257895.1 Thiohalocapsa sp. | reverse complement strand
GCCGCCCGCCGAGGCCGATCGTGCCGTCACTGACGTAATGGCCGCCGTCGCCCTTCTTGCAGAACCCGTAATCCTCCAATTGCAGCATCGTCGTGAAGGTGAAGGCGTCATAGGAGCCGGTGACGTCGACATCCTCCGGCCCGACCCCGGAATTCGGCCACAGGATCTCCTTCGCGTAATGGCCGGCGACGGTCGAGATCGGGCCGTGCTGGTAGTGCATGTCGAGGCGCGGCTTGTTGCAGCGCCCGACGACGCCGCGGATCAGCACCGGTGGGTGCTTGCAGTCCCTCGCGCGCTCGGCGGTGGTGACGATGACGCAGGTGGCGTTGTCGGTCTCGACGCAGCAATCGAGCAGGTGCAAGGGCTTGCAAATGAAGCGGCTGTTGATGACATCCTCGACCGTGAAGCGCTTCTTGTAATAGGCCTTCGGGTTGTTCGACGCGTGGTGGCTGTGCGCCACCTTGACCATCGCCACCTGCTCCGGCTTGGTGCCGTAATCGTACATGTGGCGCATGAACGTCGGCGCGAAGCTCTGGCCGGCGCTCTGCCAGCCATAGGCGCGGTTGTGCAGCATGTCGCCGGCGACGGGAGCCGCCGAGCGGGCGCCGGTGCCGCCGATGCGGACCTGCGAGTACCCGTTCATCGCGCGGAAGATCGCGACGCATTTGCACATGCCGGCTTCGATGATGCCGATCGCGATGCCGATCAGCGCCTCGGTCGACGAGCCGCCTCCGACCACGTCCATGTAGAAGTTGAGCCGGAGGCCGAGGTCGCCGGAGATGAAGGTGGCGCTCGTCGAGTCGCCGCCGGAATAATCGAGCATGCCGTCGACGTCGGCGGGGTCGAGCCCGCTATCGAGGATCGCGTTCCTGACCGCCCAGGTGCCGAGCGCCCGCGTCGTCTTGTTGGAGCCGCGGGTGTAGGTGGTCTCGCCGACGCCGACGATCGCATACTTGTCGCGCAGATAGCGCGGCGTCGTCGCATCGACCTCTTGTCGTGGTAGCGGCATGCGTTTCTCCCTTTCCCATCCGTAATTGTCATCCCGGCAAAAGCTGGGATCCATCTGTTCACCGCACGAGCGGATGGAAACGTGGATCCCGGCTTTCCTCGGGACGACAAACTTTGCAATCACCAGAGCCGGTAGAACTTCAGCGCGGTGTTGTGGAACATCGCGTTCTTCTCGTCCTGCGAATAGTTCTGGGCGACGCGCTTGAAGGCGTTCCACAAATTCGGGTAGCTGCACATCCCCTTGTCGACCGGGAAATTGCTCTCGAACATCGCGCGGTCCGGGCCGAAGGCCTCGATGCAGGCGTTGAGGTAGGGGGCCCAGGCCTTCGCTAGCTGCTCCGACGATGGCGCCTCCGCCTGCTCGCCCATCTCGAACCCCATCAGCGACGGCATGCCGAGCCCGCCCAGCTTGATGTAGACGTTGGGGAATTGGCCGAGCTTGGAAATCTGCGTCCGCCACTCCTTGAACACCTCATCGCGCTTGTCGGCGTAGGGGCCGACCCCGAGCGCGCCGCCGATATGGTTCAAGACGATCTTGGTTTCCGGGAAGGCGCGCGCCAGGTCGATCAGATCGCCCAGCTGCGAGTGAAACATCCACGCCTCGAACGACAGGTTCAACGGCGCCAGCGCGGCGAAACCGTCGCGCCAGGCGCTGTTCATATAGAGCCCCTCGCCGGAGCCCGAGGTGAAGACCCTGAGGCTCGGGTCGGGGTGCCACGTGGCGCCGTTGCGGATGCCGCGGAAGCGGCCGCCGGACAATGTGACGTGCTGCTCGAGGACGCCCTTGGCGCGGCTGCCGATGCGGAAATCGACATTGCCGATGATGCCCTTGCAGGCGCGCGCCCCGCCGTATTTGCCGCTTTCGCTCATCGCCGCGACGCCGGCGACGAACTGCGTCTCGCCCAGCGAGCGCAATTCCGGCGGCCCCTCGGCGCGGTACATCTCGCGGCATTCGAGGAAGACCGTGGCGCGGATGTTGTGGCCGCTGCCCAGATCCTCGATCAGGTCATGCAACAGGTAGCGGTTGCCCGGCCGGTCCCACAGGTGGTGGTGCGGGTCGATGATCGGCCGCTCCGGCTCGAGCGCCTTCTCCTGCGTCGCGGCGAGCCAATCCTTGCGGATCGGCAGATGGCGCTGCGGGGCTGATTGCGACTGCATCGGCTCGCTCCTCAATGCTTCAGGAGCGAAAGTCTGCCCCGGCCTTGCGGCGAATGCCAAGGCGTAATCGCGCAACGAGAGCGGGAGCCGCTCTTAGCCCGGCGTCAATGCGCCCACTGGCAGGGTGTTCAGCGGGCCGAGCGTCGGCGATGCCGACTGGCGCCATCACACCGCGCCGGCGGCCTCCAGCTTGATCTCCTGCTCGAGGCCCGTCTCCTCGGCGCTCACTTCCGCCTCGGCCTGCATCCAGTGCTCGACCGACTTGCCCTCGGGCCGGCCTTCGCGTTCCCAGATTTCGTAGGCGCGCTCACGGATGCGCTCATCGTGCCACCATCCCGCCATCGTCGTCCTCCAGTCAATGCTGCGGTCCTGTGTTATTGCGGACCGTAGCGGGTCGCGATGATCTGGATCAACCGCCGCGAAAAGCAAGCCCCGGCGGGGGGGTCGCCGGGGCTGCATCGACGCGGCCTCCCTGGTTGGGGAAGGGGGGATTGGGCGCCGCGTCGAGGAAGACGTTATCCCGTCGTTGCGGGCGACGAATTGATCCAGGTCAAGCGCCGCCGTGTTTGACGCCCGATTTGTCATACCGCCGAAGGCCGATATCCTCCTATCCAACGCAGCAGCGGCCCAACAATGGGTCCCGGCCGGCGCCCGGACGATAAATCTTTGTATCGCAAACCTCAGAATGCAGGACTAGCGCACGACGAGGATGTCGCAGGCGGTCTGCTCGGCGAGTTGGCGCAGCCGCTCGCTGCCGCCTTCGGCGAGCCCGGCTTCGACCGCCACCAGGCGGCAGCCGAGTTCGGCCAGCCGGTGGTGCAGGGCATCCGGCTCGGCCGGGCCGATCTCGATCTGCAGCCCCACCGCCTGCTCACCGAGGCGCTCGGCGATCCAGCGGTCAAAGCGGGCCGTTCGCGCCACCGCCGGCGGGCAGATGACGGTCAGGCCGTAACCGGCGGCGGCGGCGATCTGCGCCGCCTTGTCGAGCAGGCGGCCGGCGGCCTCGCTGCGCTCGCGCAGCAGGATGACGAGAATGGCCCGATTGGCGGCGGCGGCGCCGGGGGCGGCGGAAGGGGCGGCATCCCAT
>JBLMXS010000464.1:0-3729 GCA_050257895.1 Thiohalocapsa sp. | reverse complement strand
GCCGGCGCGATCGCGCCTGTGGCAGGCGGGGCCTGCAGGCGGTTCAGCTCCTCGGCGTTGAGTCGGTTGGCGATGTTGTCGCCCATCCCACGCGGCCGGTAGACGCCGTGGCGCACGGTATGCCGCGGGCGTCGCGGGCGGTGCGTCGCCATTTTCGTGGTCGTGGCGGGCGGCGCGGCCGTCGCAGCAGCCGGCGGCGGCGCGGTGGCCGACTCCGGTGGCGCCGCGGTCGCAGGGGCGGGCGTCGGCATCGTGACGCTCGGCGACGGCGCCGGCGCCGTCGAGGTGGATGGGGCCGGCGCCGCGGGCGCCTGTGCCAATGCCGGCGACGTGCCGGCGACCCCGGCGGCAACCGCCGCGAGGAGGGCGACGACGGCGACGCCGCTCGATAGCTGTTTCATCTCCGGGTGACCTCCGCTCGGCAGCAGGGAACAAGGCATTATATAGAGAATACGGCGATACCGGCGCCGCTATTCCCTGCCGCGGTTGAGACATTGTGTCCCTCCCCGCGGCCGCCAACGGTTGAGGCAAAATTGGGCGGCATTGGCGGCGCCTTCGAACACGCCGGTCGGCGCGGCCGCGCCGTCATGGCACGCCTGAGGTCAGCCGTTTATGCTGGAGGCGCCGCTTTCAGCCGTCATCGCCGGCGCCTGAGGGAGAGCGAGGAGCCCGCCGATGCCGCCGCCGCACACCGTCACGGTCTATATCGACTACAAGAGCCCCTACGCGTTTCTCGCCAAGGATCCGGTCTACGAGCTGGAGCGCGATTTCGGCGTCACTGTCGACTGGCTTCCCTACGTCCTCGACATCCCGAGCTTTCTCGGCTCGGCGACGCTCGACGCGGCGGGCCGGGTGATCGCGGAGGACCGCAACGCACACCAGTGGCGGCGCGTGCGCTACCTCTACATGGATTGCCGGCGGCAGGCGCGGAAGCGCGGCCTTATCATCCGCGGCCCGCAGAAGATCTGGGATTCGACGCTCGCCGCCGCCGGCCTGCTTTACGCCAAACGGCAAGGGAGCGACGTGTTGCGGCGCTACAACGACCTCGTTTTCGAGCGCTTCTGGAAGCGCGAGCTGGACATCGAAGACGTCGCCGTCATCGCCGGTGTGCTCGGCGAAGTGGGGGCCGATGCCGGCGGTTTCGCCGCCTATGCCGAAGCGGAGGGCCGCCACGAGGTCGCGCGGATCTCGCGCTCCGCCGAGGCGGAGGGCATCTTCGGCGTCCCGACCTTCGTCGTCGACGGCGAGCCGTTCTGGGGAAACGAGCACCTCCCCGACATCCGCGAGATCCTGGCTGCGCGATGAGCGGCAACGCCGACGCGCTGCAGGTGCCGGCGGGGCAGGTGCCGGCGGGGACCGACCTCGTCGAATGGTATTTCGCGCAGGGCTGGACCGACGGGTTGCCGGTGGTGCCGCCGACCGAGGCCTCGGTCGCCGCGATGGTGACGGCGCTCGGCGGCGAGCCCGAGCATGTCGAGTGCCGCGTGCCGCCGCGCTACGGCACCCTGACGCGGCAGGTATTGGCGATCAACCTGGTGATGGCGGGCTGCAGGCCCGACTACGCGCCGGTGGTGCGCGCCGCGCTGCTGGCGCTGACGATGCCCGCCTTCAACCTCAACGGCGTGCAGGCGACGACGCACATGGCGGCGCCGCTGCTGGTCGTCAACGGCCCGGTGGCGGGCGCGATCGGCATGAACGGCGGCGCCGGCGCGTTCGGCTCGGGCAACCGCGCCAACGCGACGATCGGACGGGCGATTCGCCTTGTGCTGCTCAATGTCGGCGGCGGCTGGCCGGGCGATCTCGACAAATCGACCCTCGGCCATCCCGGCAAATACACCTACGCGGTCTGCGAGAACGAGGCCGACAGCCCGTGGGCGCCCTATCACGTCGAGAAGGGGTTTTCGGCCGACGACTCGACCGTCTTCGTCATCGCCGCCGAGCCGCCGCACAGCGTCACCAACCACCTCGCCGACGACCCCGAGGGAATCCTCGACAGTATCGCGTCGGCGATGAGTACGATCGCCAACAACAACGCGGTCTCATCCGGCCATTGCGCCGTCGTGATTGGCCCCGAGCATGCCCGCACGATCGCCGGGAAGGGCTGGACCCGCCACGACGTCCGCAGCTACCTGCACATGAATGCGTGGAACCTATTCCGCGACTTGGCCTTCGACCACCGCTACGGCCAGATCTACAACCGCAACCTGCCGCGCTGGTACAAGCGCGAGCCGGATTCGCGCATCCCGATCGTGCCCAGCCCCGACCACATCCACCTGTTCGTGATCGGCGGCGCCGCCGGCCGCTTCTCGGCCTTCATCCCCGGCTGGGGCCACATGTCCTCACCGGTGCTGCGGTCGATCGACGGCGGCGGCCCGGGTGGCCCCGTCTGCGTCGACGGCACCTGTTATTTGTGAGGCAGCACGTCCAGCATTTTACGGCGGCGTGTGGCGCGCGGCGTCGTTCGGGTAGCCGCGCCGAAGCCACGTCACCGACAGGAAGGCGCCGATCCAGGAGCCGGCAGCAGCAAACAACACATAAGCCGCGTTCTCGGTGTAGCTGATCACCGCGAAAGCGGACAGCATGTACCAGGTCGCGCTCCAATTGGCCGCCGTCACACGGCGTCGCCCGCTCACCGCCGCGTTGAAAAATACATAGGCCGCATCGGTCGCCGCAGTCGAGGAGAGGACCCCCAACGCAATCAGCGGATTGACGCCGAAGATCATCAGCCCCCCATTCCTCTCGGACCGCCTGGCCTAGCCATCGAGCTTTTTGCGGAGCAATTGGTTGACGAGCGCGGGGTTGGCCTTGCCGCCGGTCGCTTTCATCACCTGTCCGACGAAGAAGCCAATGACTTTCGGGTTCGTCGCAAATTGCGCGACCTGCGCCGGGTGGGCGGCGAGCGCGGCCTCGACCGCTGCTTCGATCGCGCCGCTGTCGCTGACCTGCCGCAGCCCCTTCCTCTCGACAATGTCGGCGGGCGCAGCGCCGGTCTCGACCATCTCGGCGAAGACGTCCTTGGCGATGCGGCCGGAGATCGTGCCGTCGGCGATCAGATCGAGCAATGCCCCGAGTTGCTCGGGCGGCACCGGCGAGCGCTCGATGTCGAGCCCCTGCCGGTTCAGCGCGCCGAACAGATCGCCCATCACCCAGTTGGCTGCCGCCTTGGCGTCGCGCCCGGCCGCCACCTGCTCGAAATACGCGGCCGTCGCGCGCTCGGCGACCAGCACCCCGGCGTCCTCGGCGCGCAGCCCGTAATCGCGCACGAAACGCGCCTTTTTTGCGTCAGGCAATTCCGGCAGTTCGGCGCGCAGCCGCTCGACCCATTCCTTTTCGAGGACCAACGGCAGCAGGTCGGGATCGGGGAAATACCGATAGTCGTAATCGTTTTCCTTGGAGCGCATCGGCCGGGTCTCGCCGCGGCCGCTGTCGTAGAGGCGCGTTTCCTGGCGGACCGCGCCGCCGTCCTCGAGCAGCGCGATCTGGCGGCGCGCCTCGTATTCGATCGCCTGCATCAGGAAGCGCACCGAGTTCAAATTCTTGATCTCGCAGCGGGTGCCGAGGGGCGCGCCGGGATGGCGCACCGAGACGTTGCAGTCGCACCTGAGCGAGCCTTCCTCCATGTTGCCGTCGCAGGTACCGAGGTAGCGCAACAGCGAGCGCAATTTGCGCAGGTAGAGTCCGGCCTCCTCGGCACTCCTGAGATCGGGCTCGGAGACGATCTCCATCAGC
>JBLMXS010000463.1:0-8540 GCA_050257895.1 Thiohalocapsa sp. | reverse complement strand
GCAATTCGCGGATGCCGGCATCGGCCAGGCGCATGCGCTGGCTGCCCTCGAACGAGAATGGCTTGGTGACGACACCAACCGTGAGGATACCCATCTCCTTGGCGGCGCGGGCAATGACCGGAGCGGCGCCGGTACCGGTGCCGCCGGTGATGTTGATCAGGACGCCGCGGGCGCCCTTCATCGACACATCTTCCAAGAGCGGGTTGTTGATCGCGGCCTCCGCGGCGTCGATCGCGCGGCGCTCGCCCTCGGCCTCGCCGGTGCCCATCATCGCCTTGCCCATCTCGCTCATCACGGTGCGGATATCGGCGAAATCGAGGTTGATGAGCCCCGGCATCACCATCAGGTCGGTGACTCCGCGCACCCCCGAGTGCAGCACGTCGTCGGCCATCTTGAAGGCGTCGGCGAAGGTGGTGCGCTCGTTGGCGATGCGGAACAGGTTCTGGTTCGGGATGATGATCAGAGTGTCGACGTATTTCTGCAGCTCTTCGATGCCGGCCTCGGCGATGCGCATGCGGTGAACGCCCTCGAAATGGAAGGGCTTGGTGACAACGCCGACGGTCAGGATCCCGGATTCGCGCGCGGTGCGGGCGATGACCGGCGCCGCCCCGGTGCCGGTGCCGCCGCCCATCCCGGCGGTGATGAACACCATGTTGGAGCCCTGCATCGATTCGAGGATGTCGTCGACCGCCTCCTCGGCTGCGGCGCGCCCGACATCGGGGCGCGCGCCGGCGCCGAGGCCGCGGGTGACGCCGACACCGAGCTGGATCTTGCGCGGCGCCGCCGACAGTTGCAGCGCCTGCGCGTCGGTGTTGCAGATGATGAACTCGCAGCCGATCAGGTTCGACCGGATCATGTTGTTGACGGCATTCCCCCCGGCGCCGCCAACCCCGACGACGGTAATGCGGGGCTTAAGCTCCTGCTCATCCTTCGGGATGCTGAGATTAATCATGTGTCGCCCTCCACCCCTTTATGGGCTGTGATTCGGTCCGTGCGTCGGCCAACCCCCCGGCGCAGCCGATCCCCCGATCGCTGCGACAATACCGCCGTCCGGTTTGCATGCTCCCCTGTGAAGCGGATCGATACTACCCGCTTTGCGACAAGCAAGTACACAGGCAGCCGCGCAAAACATCAAGTAATGTCAGAAATTTGCGCGCAGCCATTGCCCCATTTTGCCGAATATCCCGCCATTGGCGATTCGAATTGGCCTCGGCGATTCGGCGCGCTCGGAAACCGCGAAATGCAAAAGACCGGCAGCGGTCGAGAAAGCCGGGCCGTGCGTCGCCTCGGCGAGACCGTCGATATGCATCGGCCGGCCGATCCTGACCTGCTTGTCGAGGATCAGGCCGGCCAATTCGCGCACCCCGTGCAACTGGCAGGCGCCACCGGTCAAGACGACGCGGCGGCCGGCAATCGCATCGCTGCCGCTGGCCTCCAGCCGGTTGCGGACCAGCTCGAAGGTCTCCTCGACACGCGGCGCGATGATGCGGACCAACATCGATTTGGGCACATGGTTGACGTGGCCGTCCTCCTCCTCGCCGATCGGCGGCACCGCCAAATTCTCGCGCTCGTCGAGCGTCGAGGCGATGGCGCTGCCGAACAGCGCCTTCAGGCGCTCGGCATGCGCCACCGGCGTCGCGAGGCCGCGGGCGATGTCGTTCGTCACGTGCAAGCCGCCGACCGGCACCGCGTCGGCGAACACCAGGTTGCCACCGACAAAGACCCCGATTGTCGTCGTGCCGCCACCCATGTCGATGACCGTGACGCCGAGATCCATCTCGTCGTCGACCAGGCAGGCGAGCCCGGCGGCATAGGGGCTGGCGACCAGCGCCTCGATTTCGAGATGGGCGCGGCCGACCGCGGCGGTGTGGTTGCGCACGCTGGCGGCGCTGGCGGCGACGACGTGCATGTTGACGCCGAGCCGCTCGCCGGCCATGCCGCGCGGATCGAGGATGCCGCGGCTGTCGTCGATCGAGAAGCCGACCGGCACCGAATGGATGACTTGGCCGTCCGGCGAGCCGCGCATCTGGTAGCCGCGCTCCAGAACCTGGCGCATGTCGCCGTCGCTGATCTCGCGGCCGCCGACCGGGATTTCCGCCTTGACGATCCGCGAGACGGTGTAGCCGCCCGACAGGTTGACGACGACGCGCTCGATCCTCTCCCCGGCCATCTCCTCGGCGGCGTGCACGGCGTTGCGGATCGAATGGCCGGCGGCGTCGAGGTCGACGATCGTGCCGGCCCGCATGCCGCGCGCCAGCTGATGGCCGATGCCGAGGATCCGTGGCCGCGAGTCGACGCGGGCGATGAAGCAGCAGGTCTTCGTCGTGCCGATGTCGATCGCGGCGATCAGGCTGCCGCGCGGGCGCAGCGGCGCGGGGCGCGTCCGGCTGCCATTGCGACTGCCGCCACTGCTGCCGTTGGCCGCGGCGCCGCCGCCGTTCGCCAAGGGACCGCCGGCGGGTGCGGAGCGCTGCCTCATGTGCGGCCTCCCCCGGCCAGATGGGTCTTTTTCGCGCGAGTCGAGTGGCTCGACGGCGCCGGCGGCGGTGCGGTGGCGCGCAGCACGACGCGGTCGGGTAGCCGCAGGTCGACGGTCTGCAGGTCGCGCTGCAGCAGCTGGTTCTGCCGCTCGAGCGCGCCGAGCCGGGCCCAGGCGGCTTTCGCATCCTCCTCGGGCAGCAGCACGTCGATCGCATGGTCGATGCGCAAATTCCATCGCCGGCCGTCGACGCGTACCGCGGCGGTGACGCGCGCCGCCAGCTGCGGCTCGCTCGCCAGCATGTCGATCAGCGCTGCGGCGTGGCGCGCCGCATCCTCGCCGACCACCGTCGGCACCTTGGCAAAGCGGCTGAGGTCCTTAACCGGGATCACCGCGCCCTCGCGGTCGATCAGCTCCTGACGGCCGCCATGCTGCCACACCGCCAGCGGACGCCGCTCGACGAGGCGCACCCGCAGGGTTCCCGGCAGATGCCGCTCGATCGCCGCGGAACGCACCCAGGGCAGGCTTTCGAGCTGCGCTCGGGCGCGGCTCGGACTGACCGCGAAGATCGGCGTACCGCGGCCGGCGCCGAGCGCCTTCAAAATCGTCGCAGCGTCGGTGGTTTCGCGGCCCTCGACCTCGATATCGTCAACGACGAGGCCGAGCCGGGCGCTGGCTGCCACGGCGCGATCGGTGATGGCGGCAACGACGCTCCGCCCGGCTGGCAGTCCGGTCAGCATGACCCCGGCATAGAGGCCGGCGGCGGCGACAAAAGGGAACGCCCAGCGCGCAGCGCGACGCACCGCCGGCGATGCGAGCCGCCGCCGGGATGGCAGCGTCGCGGCGCGACGGCGCAGCAGGCCTCTCATCCGGCGCCTTTCATCCGGCGCCCCTCATCCTGACACCACTGGCCGGCCGATGCGGCGGATCTCCCAGTCGAGCACTATACCGAACCGGGCCTCGACGCGGGCGCGGACCTCTTCACCGAGCGCCTCGATGTCGGCGGCGGTCGCAGAGCCGGTGTTGATCAGGAAATTGGTGTGCTTTTCCGACACCATGGCGCCGCCGCGGACAAGGCCGCGGCAGCCGGCCGCGTCGATCAATTCCCACGCCTTGTGGCCCGGCGGGTTGGCGAAGGTCGAGCCGCCGGTGCGGGCGCGGATCGGCTGCGAAGCTTCACGCGCCGCGCGGATCTCGCCGAGGCGGGCGGCGATTGCCTCCTTGTCGCCAGGACTGCCGCGAAACACGGCGCCGGTGAACATCCAGTCGGGCGGCGCCGTGGAATGCCGGTAGCTGAGGCCGAGTTCGGCGGCCGTCGCGCGATGCACCGCGCCGTCGCGGTCGACCGCCTCGGCCAGCACCAGCACATCCTTGATCTCGGTGCCGTAGGCGCCGGCATTGGTACGGAAGCCGCCGCCGATCGTGCCGGGGATGCCGGAGAGGAACTCGAGGCCGCCGATGCCCGCTTCCGCCGCGGTCAGCGCGACGTTGAGGTCCAGTGCGCCGGCGCCGACTCGCACGGTTGCGCCGACTGGGTCGCCCTCCGGCGTGATCTCGACAAAGCCGCGGCCGAGGCGGATCACGACGCCGGCGATGCCGCCGTCGCGCACCAAGAGGTTCGAGCCGACGCCGATCACGGTGACCGCGACATCGGCGGGCAGGGCGGCGAGGAAATCGGCGAGGTCCCCCCGGTCGGCCGGGCGGAACAACATTTCGGCCGGGCCCCCGACATGGAACCAGGTCAATGGTCCGATCGGCGCGTCCGCTGTGAGACGGCCCCGCACCTTCGGCAACCGGTCGATCAGGAGCGCGCTCATCGCGCCAGCCCCTCACCCTGTCCCTCTCTCCGCCAGCGGGGAAGGGGAACCTTGGTGCGATGCCGTGCCACAGCTCTCTCTCTTTCCGCTTGCGGGGAGAGGGCTAGGGTGAGGGGGAGGTTGGCCCTCATGCCACCCGGCTCCTGCTGTCGAGCTGCGCCAGTTCCTCGGGCAAGGCGTTAGCCCAGGCGCTGATCGAGCCGGCGCCGAGGCAGACGACGATATCGCCCGGCCTGGCCAGCTCGTGCAACAGCGGCGCCAGTTGTTGTGGCGACGGCAGATGGCGGGCGTCGCGGTGGCCGTGCGCCCGCAGTCCACTGACCAGCGCCTCGCTGGAGACGCCCGCGATCGGCTGCTCGCCGGCCGGGTAGATGTCCGCCATCAGCACCGTGTCGGCGTCGTTGAAGCAGGTGCAGAACCCGTCGAACAGGTTGGCGATGCGGCTGTAGCGGTGCGGCTGCACGACGGCGATGACGCGACCCGCGACGATCGCGCGCGCCGCCTTCAGCACCGCCGCAATCTCGACCGGGTGGTGGCCGTAGTCGTCGATGACCGGAACGCCGTTCCATTCGCCGGTCTTGGTAAAGCGCCGCCGCACCCCCTTGAACTCGCGCAGCGCCTCGCGCACGACAGCGTCGTCGAGCCCCAGTTCCTCGGCAACGGCCAGCACGGTTAGCGAATTCTGCACATTGTGCTCGCCGAACATCGGCAGGAACAGGTCGGGCAAAACGCGCTCCGGACCGCCACCGCGACCGGCGACGACACCGTCGAAACGGCAGCCCTCCGGGTCCATCCGCAAGTTCTGGGCGCGGATGTCGGCCTGCGGTGTGAAGCCATAGGTCAGGATGCGGCGGTCCGACAGGCGCGGGATCATCCCCTGCACGACCGGGTGGTCGATGCACAGGACGGCAAAGCCGTAAAACGGGATGTTGCCGACAAAGGTCTCGAACGCTTGCTGCAGGGCGGCGAAGTCGCCGTAGAAATCGAGATGCTCGGGGTCGATGTTGGTGACGACCGCGATCGTCGCCGGCAGGCGCGTGAAGGTGCCGTCGCTCTCGTCGGATTCGACGACCATCCAGTCGCCGGCCCCGAGCCGCGTATTGGTGCCGTAGGCGTTGATGATGCCGCCGTTGATGACGGTCGGGTCGAGCCCGGCGGTTTCGAGGAGCGCGCCGACCATCGAGGTCGTCGTCGTCTTGCCGTGCGTGCCGGCGACGGTGATCGCCCATTTCAGCCGCATCAGCTCGGCCAGCATCTCGGCGCGGCGCACCACCGGCAGGCGGCGGGCGCGGGCGGCGACGACCTCCGGGTTGTCGGGCTTCACCGCCGACGAGACGACGACGACCTCGGCGCCGGCGAGGTTCTCGGCGCGGTGGCCGATCGCCACCGGGATGCCGAGCGCGACGAGCCGCCGCGTATTGGCGCCGTCGGCGAGATCGCTGCCCTGCACCCGGTAGCCGAGATTGTGCAGGATTTCGGCGATGCCGCTCATCCCAATGCCGCCGATGCCGACGAAATGCAACGGCCCGATCGAGGCCGGCAGCGACCTCATGCGAGACGCTCCCCTGGGTGCTTCCCGGGGCGTTTCCCGAGCGGGGGCGGCGCACGGCCGACATTCGGCAGCAGCCCGAGCACGACCGACGCCAGCCGCTCGGCGGCATCCTCGACCGCGAAGCGACCCGCCTGCGCCGCCGCATGCGCCAGGCCTTGCGGGTCGTCGAGCAGCGCGCGCAGGCGGTTGGTCAACAACGGCACGCTGAACGCCGATTGCGGAATGGCCCAGCCGGCGCCAGCCGCCATCAGCGCGCGGGCGTTTGCCATCTGGTGGTCGTCCATCGCATACGGGTACGGCACCAGCAGGGCCGGCCGCCCGGCCGCCGCCAGCTCGGACGCGGTCGAGGCGCCGGCGCGGCAGATCACCAGCTGCGTCCGCGCCAGCCGCTCCGGCACATCGGTAAAAAAGCTGCTGACCTCGGCGGCGATGCCGGCTGCCCGCAGTTGCGCCGTCACCCGTTCCACGTCCTCCGGCCGTGCCTGCTGGCTGACCCGCAGCGCCGACCGCAGCGCCGAGGGCAGTGCCGCGAGCGCCGCCGGCACGACATCGGCAAAGATCCGCGCCCCCTGGCTGCCGCCGAGGATGAGGAGCTCGATCGGTAGGCCCGGCGCCGGCGCGCGGTATGGGGTCGCGGCGAGGCGGATCGCCGGCCGTACCGGGTTGCCAGTGTAAACCGCGCGGTCGCGGATCGCCGGCGGCAGCCGCGCGGTGTCGGCAAAACCGGTGCAGATCCGTTTCATGCGCTTTGCCAGGAAGCGGTTGGCGCGGCCGAGGACGGCGTTCTGCTCGTGGATCACGGTCGGGAAGCCGAGCCGCGCCGCCATCAGCATCGTCGGCACCGACGGATAGCCGCCAAAGCCGATGACCGCTTCCGGGTCGAGACGGCGCAGCAGCCGTCGCGCATCGCCGAGCCCGGCGAGCATGACGAGGAGCCCCCAGCCGGTCTGCAGCACGCCGCCGCCGAGCCGGCCGGCCCGCACCCGGCTGACGGCGGTCCCCGGCAAGGCGCCGGCGAAGGCGTCGGCGCGGCGATCGCTCGCCAGGTGCACCGCGGCGCCGCGCGCGCGCAGTTGCTCGGCCAGGGCCTGCGCCGGAAACAGATGGCCGCCGGTGCCGCCGGCCGCCAGTACGAAGGTCCGGGTGGGGGTCGAGGTGGGGGTCGGGGCGCGCTCTGGCCCGGCCTCGCTCACAGCTCGCTCCCGCCGAGCCGCCGCCGCGTCAAGGCCAGCATCATCCCCATGCCGAGCGCCAGGGCCAGCATCGACGAGCCGCCGTAGGACAGGAACGGCAGCGTCATGCCCTTGGTCGGGATTAGATGCAGCGTCGAGGCCATGTTGATGATCGCCTGCAAGCCGAATTGCATCAACAGCCCGGTCGCCGACAGCAGCACGAACAGATTGCCCTCCTGCAACAGCCGTGAGAAGCCGCGCAACACGATGAACGCGAAGATCGCCACGATCACGATGCAGACGATCACCCCGAACTCCTCGCCGGCCACCGCAAACACGAAATCGGCGTGCGCGTCCGGCAGCACGTCCTTGACCGTCCCCTCGCCGGGGCCGCGGCCCCACAGCCCGCCATTGACAAACGCCTCGATCGACCGATTGACCTGGTAATGGTCGCCGGCCGCCGGATCGAGGAAGCGGTTGACGCGGCTGGTGACGTGCGGCAGCCACAGATAGGTGCCGGCCAACCCGGCCAAGCCGACGATCGCGCCGCCGGCGACCCAGTAGAGCCGCAGGCCGGCCATGAAGAACTGCGCAAACCAGACCGCGCCGACCACCGCCGCCATGCCGAGATCGGGCTGCTTCAACAGCATCGCGACGAGCCCGAGAAAGAGGCCGATCGAGATCGCATTGCCGGGAAAGCCGGGATGTTCCTTCTGTTCGGCGAACAGCCAGGCGGCGACGATCGCGAAGGTCGGCTTGACGAATTCCGAGGGCTGCAGCGACACGCCGGGCAGGTTAATCCAGCGCCGTGCGCCCTTGATCTCGACGCCGACGACAAAGGTCAGCATCAAGAGCGCGACCGCGACGGCAAAGCCGATAAACGCCAGCCTCCTGACGTCGCGCGGCGACAGCAGCGAGACGCCGAGCATGATCGCCAGCGCGAACGGCACCGTCGCTAGCTGACGCTCGGCGAAGTGCAGCGGCGCATAGCCGAGCCGCTCGGCGACCGCCGGGCTCGCCGCCATGCTCATCACCGCGCCGAACCCGATCAGCACCAACAGCGCGCCGAGGCTCCAGCGGTCGACCGTCCACCACCACCGCGCCACCGGCCGCTGGTCGATGCGGGCGAACATCGGCTAAAGCGCTCCAGCTTCGCCTTGCAGCGCAGGGGCGCGTCCTTCGAGACGCGCCCTGCAGGCGCTCCTCAGGATGAGGCGGCCTATGATCGCATCAAAGACAATCCTCATGCTGAGGAGCCCGCGGAGCAGGCGTCTCGAAAGGACGCACAATGCTGATCCAGCCGAGAAGAAACGCTGCCACAAGGTGGCGGTGAGGGAGCGAGATGTCACTCTCTGTACTCCCCGGGCAACGCTGCCACCAGTTCGCGGAAGGCGTCGCCGCGGGCCTCGAAATGGGGGAACTGGTCGTAGGAGGCGCAGGCCGGCGACAGCAGCACCACGGGCTCCGGCCGGTCGGAGAGCGCGGCGTCGGCCGCGGCCATCTCCACCGCCCGATCGAGC
>JBLMXS010000462.1:0-4748 GCA_050257895.1 Thiohalocapsa sp. | reverse complement strand
TTCGGCGCGTGCTTTGTCGAGAGCGGCGAACAACCCGACGACGCTGCCGGCCGGCGCCGCGGCGGCGACCGCGGCCGGCAATGCCAGGAGGAGCAACGCCAGCAGCCACCACAGCCGCCGCCCGTTGTCCGCC
This sequence comes from Thiohalocapsa sp., assembly GCA_050257895.1. Classification (GTDB taxonomy): domain Bacteria; phylum Pseudomonadota; class Alphaproteobacteria; order ATCC43930; family CGMCC-115725; genus DATARH01. The sequence goes on along the minus strand of JBLMXS010000462.1, from coordinate 4,615 downwards.
ATGAGCCTCGTATGACGCCGCATTCCCGTGCCCCTATCGCTATTGCGCAAAAAGCGGCCGCCCGATCGAGTCCGGCGCGAGGTAATCGAGCGACAGGTGAAGCTGCGCGATGCCGCCAACGCCGCTGCCGGTGGCGCGGGTGGCCGGGATCATCATTTCGAGCGCCAGCTCCCAGCCGGCGCCGGCATAGCTGAAGCCGGGTGCCACCAGCGCTGTCGTGCGGGCGCCGAAGCTCCGGCCGGCCGGGGTGGTGAACAGCACTTCCGTCATCGGCGTCAGCCCGCGCAGCGCCTCCGGCAGGTCGAGGCTCTCGACCTTGGACTGCAGATAGGGGATCGAATATTCGACGACGAGGCCGGCCTGCACCAGATCCGGCCGCGGCGCCTCGTCGGCCGCCTGGTAGCCGACGAGGCCGGCGACGGCGAACGGCCGCAGCCGGCCGATGTCGAGGTCGCCGAGCCCCTTGCCGAAATAGAGTCGCGGCGTCGTCGCGCCAGCCGCGAAGGCGCCGACGCGCTGCGCGCCGGTGCCGCCCCACTCGCGGTCGACCCCGAGTGTCAGCAGGAACTCATGCGGCTGGTCAACGACCGCCAGGTACTTGACCTCGGTGTCGAGGTTCTGCATCGCCGACCAGGTGCTGCGCTTCACCCGGTCGAGCCGCGTCCAGTTCTCCTCGATGGCGATGCCGAGCCGCTCGGTCAGCGTCTTGGCCCAAACGTAGAACTCGTCGCCGGGCGCGATCTGCGGCAGCTGCAAGGTGGCCGGGAATAGGCGGTCGCCGGCGGCGCTGTAGGCGTCGGCTGTGCGTGGCGGCGCAAGCAGCAGCAGGGCGGCTACGGCGCCCGCCACACAATTTGCGACCCTCACCATGCGCACCTGCCCCCGCCGCGACTCGCTCGCCTCCGACAATCGCATATCGTTGGGCGATTCGGAACGCAGGTCGGAACGCGGGCGGCAGCCGACGATGCGGTTTTCGCTGCGCGGTGAGGGTGGTAAACCGGCGCCGGCGCAAGCAACGCTGCAGCCAGGCGGAGGGTGGGATGGATTTCGGCGCATCGATGTTCTTCACCGACTATTCGATGGGCGCGACGCAGCTGGCGCGCGAACTGGAGGCGCGCGGCTTCGAATCGATGTGGGCGCCGGAGCATTCGCACATCCCGCTGTCGCGCCAATCGCCATTCCCGTCAGGGGGCGACTTGCCGAAGCAGTATTACGACGTGATGGACCCGTTCGTGTCGTTGTCGGCGGCGGCTTCGGTCACGACGCGCCTCAAGCTCGGCACCGGCGTCTGCCTCGTCGTGCAGCGCGACCCGATCCAGACGGCCAAGCTGGTGGCCTCGCTCGACCAGGTCTCGGGCGGGCGCTTTCTGTTCGGGGTCGGCGGCGGCTGGAACGCCGAGGAGATGGCCGATCACGGCACCCAGTTCAAAACCCGCTTTAAGCTGATGCGCGAGCGGATCGAGGCGATGCAGGCGATCTGGACCGAGACGAAGCCGGAATACCATGGCGAGATGGTCGATTTCGGGCCGATGATGACCTGGCCGAAGCCGGTGCAGAAGCCGTACCCGCCGGTCATCGTCGGCGGCATGTTCCCGCATGCGGCGCGCCGGGCGCTGCGCTACGGCGACGGCTGGATCCCGCATTCGCGCCGCCCGCAATACGAGGACGTCACCGATTTCCTGCCGCAGTTCCGTGAGATGGCGAAGGAGGCCGGGCGCGACCCGGCCAGCGTGCCGGTGACCGTGTGGGGCGTGCAGCCCGACCTCGACCGGCTCAAGCGCTACATCGACCAGGGCGTCGCCCGCGGCGTCGTGCAGCTGGCTGCCGAGGCGGCCGACAAGATCCTGCCGCTGCTCGATCGCTGGGCGCAGCTGATCCGACAGGTGTAGTGCCAGTCAGGCCTGCGGTTCGAAGGCGCCGCGCAGGATCTCGCGGGCCTCGGGCGAGCCGTCGAGCGAGCGCAGGCGACGGCGCTTGATGCGCCAGCCCTCGGCGGTGCGCAGGAAATCCCAGCGGTTGGCGGCGACGCGGTGGACATGGAAACCGCGCCCCGCGCCGTGGGTTCGGCACCTCGAAGACCGGCCCGACCCGGTCCGGCACCAGGATCTGGATGTAGGAAATCGCAAAGGCTGTGTCGCCGCTCACCCGCACATAGGGTAGGCCGGCGAAATGCGCGATGCCCGCTTCGATCGCGCGGTGATGTTCCGGGCTCGACGAGGTCGCGGCGATCGCGGCGGCGCCGGTCGGCTTGGCGAACTCGTCGCCGCGGTCGAACACCCCGTCCTCGGTCCACACCGAAACGGTGTAGTCGCCGGCACCGGTATCGGCGCTCGGCGGGTGGCCGGCGATCAGGTTGTAGATCTCCAGCCGGTCCTCGATCAGGCGGATGCGCTGCTCGAGAGTCTCACTTGATGTTCCTGCCATCAATTCCTCCCGCCGTTAACTGGGGCGGGACCGCGGGCATCCTGCCCGCAATGGGCCCGCTGTTTGAACAGTCAGTCGTTGGACCGAAGCTACTAGGCGATGATTCCCGCCTCGCGCAGCGCCGCGATCTCGGCGTCGGCGTAGCCGAGGCTGCGCAACACCTCCTGGCTGTGCTCGCCGACCAGCGGCGCCGGGCGCGGTGCGACCTTCTCCTGCCCGCGGATCTCGATCGGGCTGTTGACGGTCAGATAGTCGGCGTCGCTGACCGGCACGATGTGCCCCGCCGCCAGCGCCTGCTCGTCAGAGGCAATGTCCTGCACCTCGGCGACGATGCCGAAGATGATGCCGGCCTCGTCGAGCACCCGCCGCCAGTGGGCGAGGTTGCGGCTCGCAAAGATGCGGTCGAGGACGCCGATAAGGTCACGCGCATGCTCCTCCCGGCTGGCGACGCTGGCGAAGCCCACCTCCTCGAGCGCGGGATCGTCGAGGCAGGCCTTGAACTTGTCCCAGCGCCATTCGTCCGACGCGATCGACAGCAACAGCCAGCGGCCGTCGCGGCAGCGATAATGCGTCCGCAGCGCGTTCTGCGCCGCCTCGCGCGGCGGCTGCGGCCGCACGTCGTCGCCGCACAGCGCCGCCTGCACCGAGCAGCCATTGGCCCACAGCCCATTCGCCAGCAATGACGAGGAGACGTAATTGCCCTTGCCGGTCTTCTCGCGCTGATAGAGGGCGGTGACGATCGCGCCGTAGGTGCCCATCGCCGACGGGTGGTCGCCCATGCCGGGCAGCGAGCGCGCCGGCGTCGCCTGCTCGCCGGCGCGCACCAGGTGCATGAGGCCGGTGCGGGCCCACCACGCGGTGGCGTCGAAGCCGGGTTTGTTGGCCTCAGGGCCCACCTCGCCGTAGCCGGTGAACGAGGCGTAGATCAGCCGCTCGTTGAGGGGCGCCAGATCGTCGTACGTGATCTTGAGCCGCGCCCGCACCGGCGGTGGGTAGTTGGTGATGAAGACGTCGGCATCGGCCACGAGCTTGTAGAGGATGGCGCGGCCCTCCTCCGAGCGCAGGTCGAGGGCCAGGCTCTTCTTGTTACGCGCGTCGAGGATGAAGCCGGGATTGAGCGGCCGCTCCGGCAGCGGGATGGCGCGGCGGCGGTACGGGTCGCCCATGCCCGGCGGCTCGATCTTGACCACCTCGGCGCCGAAATCCGACATCACCGTCGCCGCCGCCGGCCCGGCGATAAAGCTGGCGCAGTCGATGACCTTGAGCCCGTCGAAAATCCGTTCCGTCACCGCTGCTTCCTCCAGCCTGTCATTGCGAGGAGCGCACCGACGAAGCAATCTGGATCCGGCTCCCCACCGCCGAGATTGCTTCGCTGCGCTCGCAATGACAACGGGTGGCAGCCGTCACACCGCCAGCCGGTACGCGTCGCCGTCGCGGACGATGTGGCCGGCGGTGGCGCCGGCGAAATGGGTGCCGATTACCAGGACCGGCCGGGCGGCTAGGTCGGCCAGCACGCGCTCGCGGGTGTGATGGGCCATCTCCGGGTCGCTGTCGGCCAGAGAGGACCATCCGGGGTGGGCGATCTGGCAGGGGTGGTGCATGAAGTCGCCGGTGATCAGCGCCTCCTCGCCCTCCGAGCGGATGCGCACGCTGACATGCCCCGGCGTATGGCCGACCGTCGGGACCAGGCTGATCTCGTCGCATAGCTGGTGATCGGTCTCGACGAGGTCGGCGAGGCCGGCATCCCACACCGGCGCCACAGAGTCGGCGAACACCCCCGCCATATCCTCGCGCTCGTGCTGCTGCCGCCAGTGCTCATACTCGACGCGCCCCATCAGGTAGCGGGCTTTCTCGAACGTCGGCCGCCATTTGCCGTCGACCAGCATCGTATTCCAGCCGACGTGGTCGACGTGCAGATGCGTGCACAGCACCGTGTCGATCGACTCGCGCGGAAAGCCGGCGGCGGCGAGATCGGCGAGGAACGGGCCCTGCAGGTTGTTCCAGGTCGGGATGCGGCGGCCCTGTTTGTCGTTGCCGAGACAGGTGTCGACGATGATGCGGCGCCCCGGCGTCTCGACGACCAGCGCGTGGATGCTCATCTTGAGCCGGCCGCGCTCGTCGGCGAAATGCGGCTGCAACCATTTTATCGGCAGGATCTCCTCATAGGTCGCCTGCGGCAGGATGAACCGGC
>JBLMXS010000461.1:0-6956 GCA_050257895.1 Thiohalocapsa sp. | reverse complement strand
AGCGGGTCGTTGAGCTCGGAGAACGCGTTGGCGATCTCCCAGCCGTAGACATAGGTCTCGAAGCGCTCGACGAGCCGCGGGTCGCGGCGGTCCGCCTTGGCGAGCGGCGAGAGGTCGCGCGGGAAGCCGGTGACGTGGATCGGCTGGATCAGCCGGTCCTCGACATGCGCGGCGAACGCCGCCTCCAATGCCTGGCCCCAATTCTCGTTGCCGCTCAGGGCGCAGCCGAGATGCGCGGCTGCCGCCCGCGCCGCCGCCGCATCGGCGATCGCGAGGAAGTCGGTGCCGGTCGCCTCCAACACCAGCTCCGCCATGCTGCGGCGCGGCCATGGCGGCGACAGATCGATCGCGGTGCCGCCATAGGTGACCTTGGCGCCGCCGGCCGCCACCGTCGCGACATGCGCGACGAGCTGTTCGGTCAGCGCCATCATGTCGGTGTAGTCGGCGTAGGCTTCGTAGAGTTCGAGGGTCGTAAACTCCGGATTGTGGCGCGGTGACAGCCCCTCGTTGCGGAAGCAGCGATTGATCTCGAACACCTTGTCGGCCAGCCCGCCGACCACCAGCCGTTTCAGGTGCAATTCGGGCGCGATGCGCAGGTAAAGCTCGGTGTCGAGCGCGTTGTGGTGGGTGATGAAGGGCTTGGCGGCGGCGCCGCCGGGGATCGGGTGCAGCATCGGCGTCTCGACCTCGAGATAGCCCCGCTCCGACAGCCAAGCCCGCATCGCCGCGACGATCTGGCTGCGCCGGCGCAGCGTCTCGCGGCTCTGCGGGTTCATGATAAGGTCGAGGTAGCGCTGCCGATAGCGCAATTCGATGTCGGCGAGGCCGTGATACTTCTCCGGCAACGGGCGCAGCGACTTCGCCAGCATCGTCAGCGCCGTGGCGTTGACGGTCAGCTCGCCGCGCGGGGTGCGCCGCACCAATCCCTCGACGCCGATCAGGTCGCCGATGTCGAACAGGCGCAACAGCGCGAGATCGGCCGGCTGCAGGTAATCCTTATGACTGAAGACCTGGATCTTGCCGGAGGCGTCGTGCAGGTCGATGAACATGCCGCTGTTGCGCATTGCCCGGATGCGGCCGGCGACGCGCACGCTGTCCGCGGTCTCCGCGCCGGCGGCGAGCTCCTGGTAGCGGGCGTCGAGCGCGGCGGCCTCGTCGCTGCGCGCGAAGGCGACCGGGTAGGGGTCGATCCCCATGCCCCGCAGCGCCTCCAGCTTGTCGAGCCGCACGCGGCGGAACGGGTCGTCGTCGGCGCTCATCAAGCCGCTCCAGAATCAACATTGTCGTCCCGGCGCAAGCCGGGACCCACTGATCAGCTGTTCAGGAAGCGGATCGGTGAATCCCGGCCCTCGGCGGGATGACAAACATATAGGCGGGAGCGGCCCTGCCGAAAGCGGGGCCGGTCAGTCTCCCGCGGCCGCGGCGGCGGCGCGCACCTCGTAATGGCCGAGATCGATCACCGTCTCGTGGAAGCGTTTCAGCGTGCCGTGATGGCCGACGCTGACGATGGTCGGATGCCATTCGGCCTCGCGCAACAGGCGGTAGAGGGCGGTTTCCGCCGCCTCGTCGAGCGCCGAGGTCGCCTCGTCGAGAAACACGATCTGCGGCCGCACCAGGAGCACGCGGGCAAAGCCGAGGCGCTGCTGCTCGCCGCCCGACAGCCGCCCCGCCCAGTTCCCCTCCTCGTCGAGCTGCGGCACGAGGTAGGAGAGCCCGACCGCGTGCAATGCCGCCTCCAGCTCGGCGCGCGCCGGCTGATGGTCGAGCTGCGGGTAGGCGATCGCATCGGCCAGCGTGCCGAGCGGCAGATAGGGCCGCTGCGGCAGGAACAGCATGCGGCCGTCGCCGAGCCGGACATTGCCGCGGCCGAACGGCCACAGGCCGGCGACGGCCCGCAGGAGCGTGCTCTTGCCGGAGCCCGAGGGGCCGGTCACCAGCACCGGCTCCCCCGGCCGCGCCGCGAGAGAGATGTCTTGCCGCAGCTGCTGGCCGTCCGGCAGATGCAGGTCGAGACGGTCGATGTCAACGCCGTCGCCGCCGCGGTCGACCGCGATCGGCTGCCTCGCTTGGCGCTGCACGGCGATGTCCCCGACGCGGGAGCGGAATCCCCACAAGCGTTCGACGACCGATTGGTATTCCGCGATCTCAGTGTAGCTCGAGACGATGAAGGAGAGCGATTCCTGCACCCGGCCAAAGGCGGAGGAAATCTGCATCAGCCCGCCGAGCTGGATCTCCTTCGCGAAATAGCGCGGCGCCGCAACGAGAAACGGGAAGACGATGGCGATCTGCGAATAGCCGGTGGTGAACCAAGCGAGCCGCTTGCGGCGGCGGATGATGTCCCACCAATTGGCGACGACGCGCGCGAAGCGGCCCTGGAAGATCATCCGCTCGCGCTCTTCGCCGCCAAAAAACGCGACGCTCTCGGCGTTCTCACGCAGCCGCACCAGGCTGAAGCGGAAATCCGCCTCGTAGCGCTGCTGGTCGAAGGTGAGCCGCACCAACGGATTGCCGATCCAGCGCGTCAGGAGGGTGCCGGCGACGGCGTAGAGGACGGCCGCCCACACCATGTAGCCGGGGACCATCAGGCTGGCGTCGCCCCATAGCGGGATGTGCAGCGGTCCCGACAATGTCCACAGGATCGCCAGGAACGAGCCGAGCGTCACGACGGCGTTGAGCAGGCCGAGCGACAAATCGAGGCTGGTGCCGGTAAAGCGGTGCAGGTCCTCGGCGATGCGCTGGTCCGGGTTGTCGGTTGCCGCCTGATCCAGCTGCATGTGGTAATAGGCGCGATCGTCGAGCCAGTGGCCGAGGTAATGATGCGTCAGCCAGCGCCGCCAGCGAATGTGCAGGATGCGCTGCAGATACGACTGGTAGACGAGGACGACGATGATCGCCGCTGCGATCATCCCGAAGATCGCGAACTGCCACCAGAATTTCGGCCAGTCGTAGTTCTGCAGAGCGTTGTAGAAATCGCTGTTCCACATGTTGAGACGGACCGTCAACCACACATAGACCAGGTTGAGGGCGACGACCGCGGCCGTGAGGGCGCCGGCCGACCATTTCTCGTCGGAGGTCCAATAGGGCCACGCGAGACGCCACGCCGCTCGCAGAAAACCCGGTTGGGACCCCGACCCGGACAACGCCATGCTCTGCTCTCCGTCGCTACCGTCTTCGGTGCCGCGACACCTGCCGCGACATCATCCTTTGCGCCAGCCCTTTAAGGCCCCGGCGCCGCAATGATCGCCGTGCCGCCACCCTCAGGCCCCGTCGCGCTGGCGCGTGGGATCTGCCGCACGCTCGGCCAGCTGGGATATGCAATCCTCGTCGAATTCCCGCTCGCCAACGGCCGCCGTGCCGACATATTGGGTCTCGGCCGCACCGGCGATCTGATTATCGTCGAAATCAAAAGCTCGGTCGCCGATTTCCGCTCAGATCGTAAATGGGGACATTATCGCGAGTTTGCAGACCGGCTCTACTTCGCTGTTCCCAATGACTTTCCGACGCTTTTAATCCCTGAAGATTGTGGCCTGATAGTGGCGGACGCATTCGGCGCAGCGGTGCTGCGCGAGGGCACGGCGGCGCCGCTGGCGCCGGCCCGGCGCAAGGCGCTCACCCTGCGCTTCGCGCTGCACGCCGCAACCCGCCTGCGCAGCCAGCTCGATCCCGAGGCAATCTGGCTCGACGATCTCTGATTAAACAGGACCGAGCCGCCTCGTCTAACGCTCAGAGCGGCGCAGCAGGAGGTAGAGGGCGCCGTGGCCGCCGTGCTGCGGCCGCGCCGGGGCTGTCAGCAAGAGGTGTGGGCGCAGCGCCGGCTCGTCGAGCCAGCGCGGCACCGCCGCCTTGAGGATGCCGCCGCTGCTGCGGCCATGGCCGGTGACGACCAGGAGGCAGCGCCGCCCGGCCACCCGCGACATCGCGACAAACCGCGTCAGCGCGCGGTGCGCCTCGTCCTGCGTCATGCCGTGCAAATCGAGGCTGGCCTCGACCGGGTAGCGGCCGCGGCGCAGCCGCTCGGCGGTGGCGCGGTCGACCCCGGGATGCCGGCCGTGCAGCGGCTGTGGATGCCGGTCCAGCGCAGACTGCGCAGCGGGCATCTCGCCCGCATTGCCCCTCCCCGGCCCTCCCCCGCAAGCGGGAGAGGATGGCGGAGGGGGTGGAGTATGGCGGGCAGGACGCTCGCGGTCCGCTTCGGCCGGAGCGGCGCGGCTGCGCAGCGGCATGACGTCGCGCATCGCGCGGCGCCACAGCTCGCGCTCGTCAGCCGGCAGCCGGCGCGTCGCCCGCCTCGTGCGTGCTCTCGGGCGTGCCGACCAGAATGACGTGCAGACGGCGCGGCCCGTGCGCGCCCAGCTGGATGCGCTGCTCGATGTCGCCGGTGCGCGACGGCCCGGTGATCAGGTTGACGGTGCGCGGCCACGCCGCCCCTTTCGCCGTGGAATGGGCCCGAACCAGGTCCCAGCCGTCCTCGTAGCTTGCCACGACCTGGCCGGCGTGGAGGACGACGATGTGCGTGTCGGGCAGGAAGTTGAGCGTCGTCGGCGTCGCCGCATCGGACACCAGCAGCAACGTGCCGGTCTCGGCGATCGCCGCGAGGCATGGCGTCAGCGATACCTGATCGCCGGTTTCGGCGCGGCCGCGGCGGATCTGCAAGAGCGGCCGGGCCTGCCAGGGCAGCGCGTCGAGGCCCGCATCGGGCGCCATCACCAGCTCGGCCGGCAGATTCTCGGCCGCGAGGTAGCGCGCCACCTCGGCCGGGACGTCATCGCCGGCGGCGACCCGCGCGACCGTCGTCTGCACCTCTTCGGCCATTGCGACGAACAGCTCTACCCGCGCCGTCGCATCGAGCCGGGCGGCGCGCGCCGGCACCAAGTTGCGGCGATGCCCGGCGACCCTGGTCGTCAGCGCCGCCTGCTCCTCGGCCGGCAGCGGGCCCCGCCCCAAGGCGCGCCGGATCCCGCCGATGATGTCATCGCGCGCGCTCATCCGCTTGTCGGGCGCTGGCCCCGGCCCTGGCGCTGCCGCTCGGCCCACAGGCTGTGGAAGCTGCGGCCCTCGGGCGCCGGCATGTCGCGCACCCGCGTCCAGCCCGCCGCCAACGGCAGGCTGCGGAAGCGGCCGCGAGCGCCGCCGCACCAACCCAGCACGCGCCCGGCAAGCTCCGTCAGCGCGTGATAGAGCGCCGGCCGGGCCGCCACCATCGCCCACAATCTGAGCCCGGACCGGTAGGAAGGCGGGCTGAGGCGCCGCGCGAACTCGCGCTCGCGCCAGTGCCGCATCATCCGCGGCAGCGGGATCTTGACCGGGCAGACGCTCTCGCAGCGGCCGCAGAAGGTCGAGGCGTTCGGCAGGTGTCCGGCCTCCTCGACGCCGACCAGGGCCGGCGTCAGCACCGCCCCCATCGGCCCGGGATAGACCCAGCCATAGGAGTGCCCGCCGACCGCGGCGTAGATCGGGCAATGGTTGAGGCACGCGGCGCAGCGCAGGCAGCGCAGCATGTCCTGGAACTCGCCGCCGAGCAGCGCGCTGCGGCCATTGTCGAGCAGGATGACGTGGTATTCCTCGGGCCCGTCGAGATCGGCCGGCCGCCGGGGCCCGCTCGACAGCGTCGTGTAGGAGGAGAATTCCTGGCCGGTCGCCGAGCGCGCCAGGAGGCGCAGCAAGGTCGCCGCATCCTCCAAAGTCGGCACCACCTTCTCGATGCCGGTCAGGACGATGTGGATGCGCGGCAGGGTCTGCGTCAGGTCGCCGTTGCCCTCGTTGGTGACGATGATGCCGGAGCCGGTCTCGGCGACCAGGAAATTGGCGCCGGTGATGCCGACATCGGCGGCGAGAAAGCGCGGCCGCAGCACCTGGCGCGCCTCGTCGCACAGCGCGCGCGGCTCGTCGAGGACACGCTCGGGGTCGAGGTCCTGGTGCGCCCCGCGAAACGTGTCGGCGACCTGCTCCTTCATCAAGTGGATCGCCGGGGCGATGATGTGGCTTGGCGGCTCGTGGCGCAGCTGGATGATGTATTCGCCGAGATCGGTCTCGACCGGCGTGATGCCGTTTGCCTCCAGATGCTCGTTGAGGGCGATCTCCTCGGCCACCATCGACTTGCCCTTGGTCACGGTCTTGGCGCCGGCGGCCTGGCAGATGTCGAGCACCGCCTGCCTCGCCGCGGCCGCGTCGCGCGCCCAATGCACCGTGCCGCCCGCGGCGGCGACGTTCCGCTCGTAAAGCTCGAGGTAGAAATCGAGATGCGCCAGCGTGTGGTCCTTGATCGCGCGGCCTTCCTCGCGCAGCGCCTCGAATTCGGGCAGGCGCTCGACCGCCAGCTGCCGGCGCAGCGGAAAGCCGGTGCGCGCGAGACCCAGCGCGCGCTGCAGCACGGGGTCGGCGAGGCCGGCGCGGGCGTTGGCCGGGAAGGCATGGCTGGTCGGCTGCATTGCGTGACCTTCTTGCGTCACCCCCGCGCAAGCGGGGGTCCAGGGGCAGCCATAGAGGCTTCCGCCCCTGGATTCCCGCTTTCGCGGGAATGACGAGCTGCTGGAGCGCCGATCGCCGGTGCGTCGGTCATCCCGGCGAGGATCTCGGCGACGTGGCGCGCTTCGACCGCGATCCCGAGCCGCGACAGCTTGCCGGCGATGTTCAAGAGGCACCCGAGATCGCCGGCCAGCACCGCGTCGGCGCCGGTGGCGGCGATGTCGAGCGCCTTGTCGGTCACCATCTTGTCCGAAATCTCCGGATATTTGACGCAGAACGTGCCGCCGAAGCCGCAGCAGATTTCGGCATCCGGCAGCTCCGCGAGGCTGAGACCGTCGACCGCTTGCAGCAGCAAGCGCGGCTGTGCCTTGACCTGCAGCTCGCGCAGCCCGGAGCATGCATCATGATAAGTGACGCGCCGCTCCCAGCGCGCCGCCACCGCGTTCATCCCGCGCATTTCGACGAGAAACGCGACAAGCTCCCAAGTGCGC
>JBLMXS010000460.1:0-3892 GCA_050257895.1 Thiohalocapsa sp. | reverse complement strand
CGCGGTGGCGCGGCGGCGGACGCGGCGAGCCGGAGGTGCTCGCGAGCTGCTACCGCGCCTGTTTCGCGATCGCCAGCGAACGGCAGTTCCGCACGATCGCCTTTCCGGCGATCGCGACCGGCATTTACGGCTTTCCGCCGGAGCCGGCGGCGGCGATCGCGGTCACCGCCGCGCGGACGCATCTCGCCGCGGATCCGATGCCGCATGAGGTCATCTTCGTGTGCTTCGACGCGGCGATGCTGGAAACCTACCGCGCCGCGCTCGCGCAGCCGGCCGCTTGAGCGGGCCGCGGGCATATGGCCTGCATACGGCCGGCCCGGGTGCCCGGTCGATCCCGACCCTAATCGATCCGCTTGTCGTCGAGCTCGCGCTGGTGGCGCTCGCGTTCGCTGTCGGCTTTCTGTCGCTCTGCCTTGCTGCGCCCGAAGGCGGCGCGGTTTTCCGCGGCCCGGCGTTCTGCCTCCTCGCGCTGCTTCGCCTTGCGGAAGCGGTTGAGATTGACGACCGACGCCATGCCACCTCCCTTCACCGATCGATAAACAATGGCGGCCCCGCAGCGCGCCCGCAACCCTATCGCCGTCCCCATGGCCATCTGGGCAGACGCTAATTGCGCAACTCGCCGCGGCGGCAGCAATCGAGGACGAAGAGCCGGATTGCGCTCGACAGGTTGCCGCGGCGCTCGGCGTCAATCGCCGCCAAAAGCGCCGTCAGCGCAAGGCCGCGCTGCGCGGCGATCTGTGCGAGCGCCTCCCAGAACTCAGGCTCGAGAGAGATGCTCGTCGCATGCCCGGCGATGCGCACCGAGTGCTTGACGAGCCCGGAACTGGCCATCGCCAAACGATGGCGCATTGCCGGCGTTTTGCAAGCCCGCGGCGAAGCGCGTGGCATCGCCGCCGCGGCGCACCGGCCGCTTGAAATGGCGTAGACAATCCGCAAGGATCTCGCGCTCGACTGCGTGCTAATGTCGGCTTCGGCCGCAAGGCTCGCGGCGGCTGCAACTACCCGTTGCCCTTGGCGCCTGTTAATGTCATTGATCGGCAAGGCGATTTAACGAGCGTTTCTCCGGGCGCACCGGGACATCGGATCGGCCGCAACTTTGGATTTATCGTCGCAATGATGGGTAGAATGCTCGGATTGTTGTCGGCCGATATGGCGATCGACCTCGGCACCGCAAACACCCTTGTCTATGTCAAAGGCCGCGGCATCGTCCTCAACGAGCCTTCGGTGGTCGCGATCGCCAGCGTCAAGGGCAGGAAGCAGGTTCTCGCGGTCGGCGAGGAGGCGAAGCTGATGCTCGGCCGCACCCCGAGCAGCATCCAGGCGATCCGGCCGCTGCGCGACGGCGTCATCGCAGATTTCGAGGTGGCGGAGGAAATGATCAAGCATTTCATTCGCAAGGTGCACAACCGCCGCAGCTTCGCCAGCCCGCAGATCATCATCTGCGTGCCGTCGGGCTCGACCGCGGTCGAGCGTCGCGCCATCCAGGAATCGGCGGAAAGCGCCGGGGCGCGCCGCGTTTTCCTGATCGAGGAGCCGATGGCGGCGGCGATCGGCGCCGGCCTGCCGGTCACCGAGGCGACCGGCTCGATGATCGTCGACATCGGCGGCGGAACGACCGAAGTGGCGGTCCTCTCGCTGGGCGGCATCGTCTACTGCCGGTCGGTGCGCGTCGCCGGCGACAAGATGGACGAGGCGATCATCGCCTATATCCGGCGCAACCATAATCTTCTGGTTGGCGAAAGCAGCGCCGAGCGCATCAAGAAGGAGATCGGCTCGGCCTGCATGCCGGAAGACGGCGAAGGCCGGGTGATGGAGATCAAGGGGCGCGACCTGACCAACGGCGTCCCGAAAGAGATCGTGATCAGCGAGCGGCAGATCTCCGAGAGCCTGGCCGAGCCGGTCGGCTCGATCGTCGAGGCGGTCAAGGTTGCGCTCGAGCACACCGCCCCCGAGCTGGCGGCCGACATCGTCGACAAGGGCATCGTCTTGACCGGCGGCGGCGCGCTGCTCGGCAATCTCGATTTCGTGCTGCGCCACGCCACCGGGCTGCCGGTGTCGATCGCCGAAGACCCGTTGAGTTGCGTGGCGCTTGGAACGGGGCGCGCGCTGGAGGAAATGAAGACGCTAAAAAACCTGTTGATCAATACGTGGTGAGGGGATTTATCTCAGGGTAGAGCTCCGAACTGGGGGGTGTCGGGGACATGTCTCATCAGCGCCGGGGCGCTCGCCGAACCGCCGCGTTCGGCAGCGCCACGACAGAAGCGCCCGCATCATGATCAGGCCCTCGGCACAGCTGCGGGCCACGCTCCAGCGCAGCACGCCGCCGCTGCTGATATTGGTGGCGGCGGCGATCATCGTGCTCGGGAAGGCTGACCAGGCGGCCTTCGAGTCGCTGCGGCGGACGCTGGCCGACGACGTCGCGCCGGCCCTCGACGTGCTGTCGCGGCCGATCGGCGCGGCCGCCGGACTGGTCGCCCGGGTGCGCGGCGTGGTCATGATGTACCAGGACAATCTGCGCCTCGAGCGCGAGAACGAGCGGCTGCTGCAATGGCAGCAGGTCGCCCTCAAACTATCGGCCGACAACCGCGAGCTGCGCGGGCTGCTCAAGGTCGTGCCGGACAATGCGGTGTCCTACGTCACCGCCCGCATCATCGGCAACTCGGGCGGCGGCTATGTCCGCACCATCATGATCAACGCCGGCACCGACCAGGGCGTGGCGCGGGGCCAGGCGGCGGTCACCGGTCTCGGGCTGGTCGGCCGGCTCACCGAGGTCGGCACCCGCGCCGGGCGCATCCTGCTGATTACCGACCTCAATTCGCGCATCCCGGTGATCCTCGAACGCTGGCACACGCCGGCGATGCTGGCCGGCGACAATTCCGAGCGGCCGCTGCTGCTCTATGTTAACCCGGCTGACGCGATCAAGGTCGGCGACCGGGTGGTGACCTCAGGCGAGGGCGGCATCTTCCCGCCCGGTGTGCCGGTCGGCGTCGTCGCCGCGCTCGATCCCGCCGGGCCCCGGGTCGAGCCCTATGTCGACCCCTCGCAGCTGGAGTCGGTGCTGATCGTCGATTATGGGCTTTCGGGCGCGCTGCCGCAGCCGGTGCCGGTCGCATCGCACGCGCACCGGCCGCACAAGCCCGTCGCCTCCGCTCCTGCCTCTGCCCGCAACTCTGCCAATGAGGCGAGCGTGCGCTGAGTGATGGCGCTCAAGGTCTCCAGCATTCCGACATTACCGCGGGTCAATAACGGCCTTGGGCGGATGCTGCCGATCCTGACGACGGTGCTCGCCGCCCTCGTCGCCATCCTGCCGCTGCCGGCCCCCGGCTACGCTGCGCTGACTCCGGCCTTTGCGCTGATGGCGGTCTATCATTGGACGATCTACCGCCCCGACCTGTTGCCGGCGCTCGGCCTGTTCGCGGTCGGGCTCGGGCAGGATCTGCTGGCCGGCGCGGCGGTCGGGGTCGGGGCGCTGGTGCTGCTCTTGGCGCGAGCCGCGGTGCTGCGCTATCGCCGCTACTTCATCAACCGCACCTTTCCGTTCATCTGGAGCGGGTTTGCGCTGCTGGCGGTTGGCACGATGCTGGCCTCGTGGGCGCTCCAGTGTCTGCTCGACCTCAATCTGTTCGCCTTGCGCGCGACCGTCTTCCGCACGGTGCTGACGATCGCGATCTTCCCGGGCGCGAGCTTCGCCCTCGGGCGCAGCCAGCGGGCCGTGATCGGCGACGGCGCCTGATGCCGGCCCGTCGGAGCGGGCGCTGATGCCGCGCGACACGCAGCGCCAGAAGCTGTTGACCCGCCGCACCGCGCTGTTGGCGGGCGGACAGATGGCTATGATGGCCTTGCTGGCCGGCCGCATGTACCAGCTGCAAATCCTCGACCGCGACCGCTATGC
>JBLMXS010000459.1:0-8665 GCA_050257895.1 Thiohalocapsa sp. | reverse complement strand
GGCAAAGGCCGGTGCGCCGGTCGCCTGGAGCGGCATCGCGACGATGCCGATCGAGCCGCCGCGGCAATAGGCGAGGAGGTTGTTCGGGGCCATCCCAAAGCCCGTTCCGCGACGGAATGGTTGCGGCGGCGATCCTGTTCACGTGGTGGGCGAGCCCGCTGTCGCGGCCGCCAACCGATGGAGGATCGAAATGAGGCGTCTCCTGCTTGCTGCTGGCGCCGTCCTGGTCATCGCCGCACCGGCCTTTGCCGACGACGTGACGATCGAGAAGCAGACCACGACGACGAAGACCATCACCAAGGACATCCCGGAATCGGGCAGCACCGTCTCGACGGTCATTGTCGCGCCGAACCCGCCGCCGCCGCTGCGCGCCGAAATGCCGCCGCCGGCCCCCGGCCCCAACCTCGTCTGGCTGCCCGGCCATTGGAGCTGGAGCCCCGACACGCACACCTATGTCTGGTCGCCGGGCGAGTACCGCGAGCCGCCGCGGGCGCATGCCGCCTGGGCGCCCGGGCGCTGGGTCCCGGCGCATGGCGGCTGGATGTGGGAAGAGGGCCGCTGGGACTAGCGGCGCGCGACCTCCGCGGGCGCGGGCGGGCCTACCCCGTCCGGGCGGCATCGGCTGAACCGGCGGCGCTCGGCAGACGTTTGCTTTCCGCCGGCGGGGGCCTGTCTCAATGGCTCCCGCCCCAGAGGAGGGGAGCAAATGGGCGAATACGAAGACCGCTATCCGGAGGCCTATGGGCGCGAGGAACCCGCCATCACGCACGAACCGATCTCGCCGGTGCGGCCGCAAGACCGGGTGCCGGGGCCGCAGCGCTTCTCGCTGCGCAGCTGGTTTAGCGGCCACCCGATGGCCGCTCCGGCAGCGCCGGCGGGCTGGGAGCATGCCCGCCGCGATTGTCCGGCAGCAACGGAAGCGGCGGTGGCACCGCCACCGCGCGCCACTGGCGATTATCGCGGTGTCGGGCCGCGCGGCTATGTCCGCTCGCCGCAGCGGATCTACGAGGACATCTGCGACCGCCTGACCGACCACCCGCTGATCGACGCCTCCGACATCGAGGTGCAGATCACCGGCGTCGAGGTCATCCTTGCCGGCAGCGTCGACAACCGGGTCACCGCCAGCCGCGCCGAAGCCGTCGCCCGCGAGGTCAGCGGCGTCACTTCCGTGCGCAACGCGCTGCGTGTGCGCGATACGCGCGCCGCCGAGCTGATGCGGCGACCGCAGCCGGTCGGCGGCGGCTAGCCGGGGACGACATAGGGCGGGACCGCGGGCGTCTCGCCGGCATGCGGCCGTGACGGCCGTGGTCCCTTTTTTGCCCCGAGGCCAAGCGTCACACCGCGGGGCGGGTGCGGATGTCGTCGGCGACCTTGCGCGGCAGGAACCGGCCGTCGGCGAGGGCGCCGGTCAGGCGGCCGGCTTCGACGACGACCTTGCCGCGGAGCATCGTCAAGGACGGCCAGCAGGCGAGGTCGCGGCCCTCCCAGGGCGAATAGTCCGCTTCGTGCATCTCGGCGGCGCGCACGGTATGGCGGGCTCGCGTGTCGAGCAGCACGATATCGGCGTCGGAGCCCACCGCCAGCGCGCCCTTCTGCGGGTAGAGCCCCAAAATCTTGGCGGCGTTGGTCGATACCAGGCCGACGAAGTTCTCGAGGCTGCGGCCGCGCTTCTCCACCGTCTCGGTATAGATCAGCGAGACGCGCGGCTCGACGCCGGCATTGCCGCCGGTCGTGTCGTCGATGCGCGCCCCCTGCAATTTGTACTTTAAGGGGCAGCAGATCTCGTCGGTGGCAACGGTCTGGATCGCGCCGTAATCGGTGCCGGCCCACAACGCCGCCTGGTCCTCGGCGAATTTCAAGGACGGGTAGGTGTGGTAGATCTGACCGTTCGGCCGCTTGTAGTCCTCCGAATTGTACATCAGGTACTGGTGCAGGGTTTCGCCGTAGATTGGCACTCCCTGCGCCCGCGCTGCGGCGATGGCGTTGACGCCGGTCTTCGCCGAGGTGTGCAGCATGTAGAGCGCGGCGCCCTCGATATTGGCGGCGAGCCGGATCACCCGGTTGAACGCCAGATCCTCGGACAGCGTCGTGTGCACCTCGGCCATGTTGTGGAAACTGGTGCGGCCTTCGCGCGTCAGCTTCTCGTACATGTGCATGACTAGGTCGTTGTCCTCGGCGTGGATCGCGGCAAGGCCGCCGGCCTGCGCCAGCGCCGTCAGCACTTCCATGATGCTGCCGAACGGCACCATGCGGCCCTTGCGCGACGGCGTGATGTCGGTGGTGAACATCTTGACCGTCGCATGGCCGCCCTGCACCGCCTCCTTCAACTGGTCGGGGATCGTGTGCTCGAGGTTCCCCTGCACCATCACGTGGAAGCCGTAGTCGCAATGGCAGTCGCCGGCCCATTCCTTCTGGCGGCGCTCGATCGCCTGCTGCACGTTGTTGTCGCCGTCGACCAGCGCAAAATCGAGGATCGTCGTGGTGCCGCCGTGGAGCGCTGCCTGGCTGACCCGGTCCGGGCCGTCGGTCAGGTTGGGCTGCGATTGCCCCGGCACCGGCATCGGCCAGCGGCAATGGACATGCGGGTCGACGCCGCCCGGGATGACGAGCTGCCCGGCGGCGTCGATCGTGCGCCCGGCGCCGAGCGCGGCAAGGCTGCCGGGCGCGCCGATCGCCGCGATCTTGCCGCCCTGGACGCCGATCTCGGCCTGCGCCGCGCCGGTCGGCAGGACGGCGATGCCGCCGGTGATGACGATGTCGAGCATGAGCAAATCTCCTCTCGGGATTTCAGGTCCCGGCGGAGGCCGGGACCCATTTGTCAGCGGGCTTGTTGCTGGAGCGATGGCTTCCCGCCTGGCGGGGGACCTTCATCGTGAAGCAATCGCGGTGACGCGAAGGTGAAATGCGCCAGGATCTCGTCCGGCGCGATGTCGTGAACGATGAAGACGAGGCGGCTGCGGCGGTCGGCGTCGGGCCAGTCGTCGAGCCATTCGGGGCTGAACATCGTGTGCTGCGCCGCCTGCACGATTGCCGGCCGGGAGGGGCCGTCGGCGAACGCGACGATGCCCTTGACGCGCAGCAGGTCGTAGCCGCGCGCCTGCGCCAGCCCGCCCAGCGCCATCGCGAATTGCAGCGCCGTCGCCGGCTCCTGCAGCACGATCGTAAAGGTCGCGATGCCATGGGTGTGCGCTGCGTGCACGTCCTCGTCATGGCCCGGCTTGACCCGTGGGCCTTCAGCCCACGGACTTGATCCGTGGGCATCCACGTGCCGTCGTACGGCGCCCGTAGGTGGCTCGTGGATGCCCGGATCAAGTCCGGGCATGATCCTTGGATGGCGCTTCCAATCCTGTTCGTGTCCGAACAGCACCGCCGCCGGATCTTGCGCCTCGGCGCCGACGATGCGTTCGGCGCCGGGGTTGAGCGCGGCGAGACGGACGGCGAGGGCGTCGTCGAACAGCGCGAGGTCGGTCTTGGAAATGACCAGCGCGTCGGCGACCGCGGCCTGCCTGGCCGCTTCGGCGAAGCGGTCGAGCGTCGCGGCGCCTGCGACCGCGTCGACCAGCGTCACGACCCGCGCCAGGCGCAGCCGCTGGTCGAGCATCCCGTCGGCGCCGAAGGTGAACAGGATCGGCCCCGGATCGGCAAGACCGCTGGTCTCGACGACGAGCCGCCGGAAGCCGCGGATTGCGCCGGCGTCGCGCCGCTCGATCAGGCCGCGCAGCGTCTGCGCCAAATCCTCGCGCATCGCACAGCACAGGCAGCCGCCGGGCAATTCCAGCACGTCGCCTTCGACGAGATCGACCAGGTAATGGTCGATGGCGATCTCGCCGACCTCGTTGATGACGACGGCGGTGTCGGTGAAGGCGCGATCGGCGAGCGCACGCCGCAGCAGCGTCGTTTTGCCGCTACCCAAAAATCCAGTCAGCAAGGTGACCGGCAATTGGTCACCGAAGGCGGCCTGCCCCATTGCAGCACCCGTCTCGTGTACGCCTCATCGTGCCGGATGCGATCGTTTCACGCGCCGCCGCTGGCGGCAAGCCTTGCCAACGCGTCGCCCTGCAAGCGGCGGCAGGCGCGCAAGTGGTTGCATTCTCCTACTTGCGTCAGCATCATGCCTGCCATAACGCCCCTGCATGCAGGGCCACAGTGGGAGGAACGCTGCCAGGATGGTGTCCGCTGTCACGACAGCCGCGGCGGGTTCGGCTGACGACATCCAGCTTGCCGTCGCCGCGGTGTCGAAGCGGTTCGGCGGCGTGCGGGCGGTCGAGGACGTCTCGATCGCGGTGCGCCACGGCGAGATCGCCTCGATCATCGGCCCGAACGGCGCCGGCAAGACCTCGCTCCTCAACATGATCAGCGGCTTCTACCGGCCGGACAGCGGCTCGATCATGTTCGAAGGGCGTGACACGACGAACGCAAGGCCGGCCGAGATCGCCGCGCTCGGCATCGCCCGCACCTTCCAGAACATCGCGCTGTTCGCCGGCATGACCGTCCTCGACAACATCATGCTCGGGCGGCACGTGCGGATGAAGTCGGGGGTCCTGTCGTCTTTCGTCTATTGGGGCTTGGCGCAAAAGGAGGAGGTGGCGCACCGCGCCCGCGTCGAGGAGCTGATCGACTTTCTCGAGTTGCAGGATTTGCGCAAGCAGCCGATCAGCGGGTTGGCCTACGGCCTCAGGAAGCGGGTCGAACTGGCGCGCGCGCTGGCGCTCGACCCGAAGCTGCTGCTGCTCGACGAGCCGATGGGCGGGATGAACCAGGAAGAGAAAGAGGACATGGCCCGCTACATCATCGACGTCAACGAGCAGTGGGGCACGACGATCATCCTGATCGAGCACGACATGGCGGTGGTAATGGACATCTCCGACCGGGTGGCGGTGCTCGACCGCGGCCGCAAGATCGCCGACGGCACGCCTGCCGAGGTGCAGCGCGACCCCGAGGTGATCCGCGCCTATCTCGGCGCCGGCGGCCACGGCGCCGCAGGACGCGAAGGGCAGGCGGCATGAGCGGCGAGGCCACGCTGCCGCAGCTGCTGCGGCGCAATGCCGAGCGCATGCCTGACCGCGCCGCGCTGCGCGAGAAGGATCTCGGCATTTGGCAGACCTGCAGCTGGCGGCGCTATTGGGAGGAGGTGCGCGATTTCGCGCTCGGCCTCGCGGCGGGCGGCTTTGCCGCCGGCGACAAGCTGTCGGTAATCGGTGAAAACCGGCCACGCCTCTATTTCGCCGAGCTGGCGGCGATGAGCCTCGGCGGCGTCGCCGTGCCGATCTACCAGGATGCGATCGCCAGCGAGCTGGCTTTTGTCCTCGACCATGCCGAAACCTCGGTCGTCGTCGCCGAGGACCAGGAGCAGGTCGACAAGATCCTGTCGCTGAAGGAGCAGCTGCCGCATCTGAAGCTCGTCGTCTACGACGATCCCCGCGGGTTGCGCAATTACGACGACAAGCTGCTCCAACCGTTCGAGGCGGTGCAGGCCGCCGGGCGCGCGTTCGGCGCCGCCCATCCGGGCCATGTCGAAGCCGCGATAGAGGCCGGGAAGCCAGGCGATCTATGCCTGTTCTCGTACACCTCGGGGACCACCTCGCGGCCCAAGGGCGTGATGCTGTCGCACGCCAACCTGATCTCGGTCGCCCAGGGTTTTGCGCAAGCCGAGGGCTTTCGGCCGAGCGACGAGCATCTCTCGTATCTGCCGATGGCGTGGGTTGGCAACTCGGTGTTCTCGCTCGCCCTGCACCTGTCGGTGGGCTTCACGATCAACTTCCCCGAAAAGCCCGAGACGCTGCAGCGCGACAACCGCGAGCTCGGACCGACCGTGGCGCTGGCGCCGCCGCGGCTGTGGGAGAACGCGCTGACCCGCACGCTGGTGATGGCGGCCGACGCGACACCCCTCAAACGCCACGTCTTCAATTACTTCCGCCGGGTCGCCGAGCGCGCCGAGATCTGTGTCGGCGAGGGCCGGCCGGTGCCGTTCGGGCTGCGGCTGCTGCGGGCGATCGGCGAGGTCCTGGTCTACGGCCCGCTGCGCGATCAGCTGGGGCTGCGGCGGGCGCGTCTCGTCTACACCGGCGGCGCGCCGCTCGGCGCCGACACGTTCCGCTTCTTCCGCGCCATCGGCGTCAATCTAAAGCAGGTCTACGGCGCCACCGAGCTGGCCGGCATCTGCTCGGCGCAGCCGGACGGCGAGGTCGACCCGGATACGGTCGGTCGCGTCTTCCCCGGGGTCGAGGTGCGGATCGACGACACCGGCGAGGTGCTGGTGCGCTCGGGCGGCATCTTCCAGGGCTATTACAAGCAGCCCGAGGCGACGCGCGAGGCGCTGACCGAGGATGGCTGGTTGAAGACCGGCGACGCGGGCTTCCTCGACCAGCGCGGCCATCTCGTCATCGTCGACCGCGCCAAGGACGTCGGCAAGCTGGCCGACGGTACCGCGCTGGCGCCGCAGTTCCTCGAGAACAAGCTCAAGTTCAGCCCCTATGTTGGCGAGGCGGTGGTGTTCGGCGACGCCAGGCCGTTCGTCGCGGCGATCATCGCGATCGACGCCTCGACGGTCGGCAACTGGGCGGAACGCCACAACCTCGCCTACACCTCGTTCCAGGATCTGAGCGCGCGGCCGGAGGTGCGCGCGCTGATCCGCGACGAGATCGCCAAATGCAACGCCGCGGTGCCGGCCGCGATCCGCATCCGCCGCTTCCTCGTGCTCAACAAAGAATTCGACGCCGACGACGACGAGATCACCCGCACCCGCAAGATCCGGCGCCGTTTTGTCGGCGAGAAATATGCCGCGATCGTCGATGCCTTCTACGGCGGCGCCTCGCAGGTCGAGGTCAGCGCCGAGATCACCTACGAGGACGGGCGCAAGGCGATGCTGCGCTCGACGCTGGCGATCGGCGACGTCGACATGACGCCGGACGAGGAGGGGGCGGCGCCGGCGGCAAAGCCGGTCCGCGTCCCGGTCGAGGCGGATTAGGGCGGATCGCGAGGCATGCCGGCTTTCGAATGGCAGTTCACGCTGGTGCTGGTGACCAACGGCGTGATGATCGGGCTGATGTACGCGCTGATCGCGCTTGGTTTTGTCTTGATCTACAAGGCCACCGACGCGATCAACTTCGCCCAGGGCGAGTTCGTGATGTTCGCCGGCTTCATCGCCGCCGCGGCCGCCAATGCCGTCGGGATGGGGTTCTGGGCGTCCGCGGCGGTGGCCATTGCCGGCATGATCGCGCTCGGTTTCGGGCTCGAGCGGGTGGTGCTGCGGCCGCTGATCGGGCAGCCGATCATCGCCGTCGTGATGGCCACGATCGGTCTCGCCGCAGTGTTGCGCGGCGGCGCGGTGATCATGTTCGGCGCCGGCACGCAGGCGATCGTCATGCCGATCGGCGACACGCCGCTTTACCTCGGCCCGGTCATGCTGCCGCCGGTGCAGCTGGTGGGGGCCGGGGTCAGCATCGTCTTCCTCGCCGCCTTTACCTGGTTTTTCTTGAAGAGCCGCATCGGCATCGCGATGCGGGCCGTCGCCGACAGCCAGCAGGTGGCGATGGCGATGGGGATCAACGTGCGCCGCTATTTCGCGCTGGCATGGGCGATGGCCGGCGTGGTCTCGGCATTGGGCGGCATCGTCTGGGGGGCAATGCTCGGCGTCGACAACCAGCTGGCTCTGGTCGGCCTCAAGGTGTTCCCGGTGGTGATCCTCGGCGGGCTCGACTCGGTGCTCGGAGCGGTCGTGGGCGGGCTCATCGTCGGCCTCGTCGAGAACCTCGCGGCCGGCTATCTAGACCCGTATGTCGGCGGCGGCACCAAGGATTTCGCTCCCTACGTGCTGATGATCGCGGCGCTGATGCTGCGGCCCGAGGGAATGTTCGGGCGGCGCCGGATCGAGCGCGTCTAAAACGGAGCCGGCAGCCGATGTTCCACCGCGAAGCGGGCATCTTCAAGACCAGCTACGCCGCCGACATGGCGCTCTTCCCGCTGCCGATCGCGAAGTGGGCGGTGGCCGCCTTTGCCGGGCTGTTCATCGCGATCGCGCCGCTGGCGTTCGGCGAATACTACCTGTCGCTGCTCAATCTGTGCCTCGTCGCGATCGTCGGCGCGCTCGGCCTCAACATCCTGCTCGGCTACACCGGCCAGATCTCGATCGGCCAGGGCGCCTTCATGTCGGTCGGCGCCTATACCGCCGCCAACCTGATCGTGCGTCTCGGATTGCCGTTCTGGATCACGATCCCGGCCGGCGGCCTGATGGCGGCCCTGGTCGGCATGATCGTCGGCATCCCGTCCTTGCGGATCAAGGGCATTTATCTGGCGATCGCGACGCTGGCGGCGCAGCTGATCATCGAGTGGACGATCAACCACGTGAATTGGATTTCCGGCGGGGTGCAGTCGTCGATCGAGATCTCGCGCCCCTCGCTGTTCGGCCGCACCTTCGCCTCCGAAGCCGAGATTTATGTCTTCCTGATGTTCTTCGTCGTGCTGGCGATCGTCGCCACCCTCAACCTCCTGCGCAGCCGCATCGGGCGCGCCTTCATCGCCATCCGCGACCAGGACATCGCCGCCGAGATCATCGGCATCAACATCTTCAAGTATAAGCTCTACGCATTTGCGATCTCGTCCTTCTACGCCGGGGTCGCCGGCGTGCTGGAGAGCTATTACCTGGGGCTTGCGAATTACGAACAGT
>JBLMXS010000458.1:0-4556 GCA_050257895.1 Thiohalocapsa sp. | reverse complement strand
CCTGCCGACGGCGGGCTTGGCCTTGGCCTTGGCCTTGGCGCGTTTGGGCGCCTTCTCTGCGCCATTGGCTGCCGTGGTCGCGGCGCGGGCGGCCGGTTTTCTTGTCGTCGCCGACGCCGCGGCCTTCTTGGCCGGCGCCGCCTTGGCTTTGCGCGGCTTGCCCTTGCCCTTGGCGCGCTGCGTTGCCAGCAGCTCGACCGCCGCCTCGAGCGCGAAATTCTCCGGGTCGGCGCCGCGCGGCAATGAGGCGATGACGCCGTCGTGGCTGACATAGGGGCCGTAGCGGCCGCGATAGAGGCCGATCGTGCCGCCCTCGGGGTGCGGCCCCACCTCGCGCAGCAATTGCGGGCCGCGGCGCGCGCCGGTCTTGGCTTCGGCCAGCAATGCCACCGCCCGGTTCAGCCCGATCGTCAGCACGTCGTCGTCAGCGGCGAGCGAGGTGTAGGAGGAGCCGTGCTTGATGTAGGCGCCGAAGCGCCCGATGCCGGCGGTGATCGGCTCGCCCGTTTCGGGGTGGCGGCCGATCTCGCGCGGCAACGCCAGGAGCCGCAGCGCCGTGTCGAGATCGACGTCGGCCGGCTTCAAGCCGCGCGGCAGCGCCACCCGCTTCGGCTTCGCGCCGTCACCGCCCTCGCCGAGCTGCAGGTAATGCCCATAGGGCCCCTTCTTGAGGGCGACGGCGAGGCCGCTCGCCGGGTCGGTGCCGAGCGCCGTCTCGGCAGGCCCGCCCGAATCCCCCTCGGCATCGACGGCGAAGGCGCGGGTGTAGCGGCATTCAGGGTAGTTGGAGCAGCCGATAAAGGCGCCGAAGCGGCCGAGCTTTAAGGACAGGCGGCCGGCGCCGCAGCCGGGGCACAGGCGGGGGTCGCGCCCGCTGGCGTCATCGGGGAAGAAATGCGGCCCGAGCTCGGCGTCGAGCGCTTCCAGCACCGCCTTGACGGTCAGGTCCTTCGTGCCGGCCACGGCGGAGGAAAAATCGCGCCAGAAATTGCGCAGCAAATCCTTCCAATCGACCCGGCCGCCGGAGACGTCGTCGAGCTGGTTCTCCAGCTCGGCGGTGAAATTGTATTCGACGTAGTGCTCGAAAAAGCTGGTGAGGAAGGCGGTCACCAAGCGGCCGCGGTCCTCCGGCAAGAAGCGGCGTTTGTCGAGCCGAACGTAATCGCGATCCTGCAAGACCTGCAGTATCGAGGCATAGGTTGAGGGCCGCCCGATCCCGAGCTCTTCGAGCTTCTTGACGAGGCTTGCCTCGGTGAAGCGCGGCGGCGGCTGCGTGAAATGCTGGTTCGGCGAGACGGTGCCCCGCTGCAGGCGCTCGCCGTCGCGCATCGCCGGCAGGCGCCTGCCTTCCTCCTCCTCGGCCGCGTCGTCACGGCTTTCCTGGTAGAGCTTGAGGAACCCGTCGAACACGACGACCGAGCCGGTCGCGTGCAGCCGCACCTTGCCGCTCGGGTCGGCGATGTCGACGCTGACCTGGTCGAGCAGGGCCGAGGCCATCTGGCTCGCTACTGTGCGCTTCCAGATCAGCTCGTAGAGCCGCCGCTGGTCGTTGTCGAGATGGCGGGCCACCTCGCCCGGGCGGCGGTCGATATCGGTCGGGCGGATCGCCTCGTGCGCTTCCTGCGCGTTTTTCGCCGGGCTGCGATAGACGCGCGGCTGCGGCGGCAGGTAGCGGGCGCCGAAATCGCCGCCGATCAGCTGACGCGCGGCGGCAATCGCCTCGGCGGCGATGGCGACGCCATCCGTGCGCATATAGGTGATGAGGCCGACCGCATCGCCATCAAGCTCGATCCCCTCGTAGAGGCGCTGCGCGATCGACATCGTGCGGCTGGCGCCGAAGCCGAGCTTGCGGGAGGCTTCCTGCTGCAAGGTCGAGGTCGTAAACGGCGGGAACGGGTTGCGCCTGACCTCGCGGTGCTCCACCGAGGCGACATCGAAGCTGGCAGCCTTGAGGATCGCATCGGCGGCGGCGCGCGCCTTTTCTTCGCTGTCGAGCTCGAACCGATCGAGCCGCTTGCCGTCGAGATGCGACAGGTGCGCCGTAAAGCGGTCGCCAGCCTCGGTCGCGAACTCGACCTCGACGGTCCAATACTCGCGTGGCCGGAACGCCTCGATCTCGGCTTCGCGCTCGCAGATCAGCCGCAACGCCACCGATTGCACGCGGCCGGCCGATCGGCTGCCCGGCAATTTGCGCCACAACACCGGCGACAGCGTGAAGCCGACCAGGTAGTCGAGGGCGCGGCGCGCCAAGTAGGCGTCGACCAGTTCGCCGTCGATCTCGCGCGGGTTGCGGAAGGCGTCGAGCACGGCGTTGCGCGTCACCTCGTTGAAGACGACGCGCTTGACGTCGACGTCCTTCAACAGGCGGCGCGCCTTCAAGACTTCGCGCACATGCCAAGAGATCGCTTCGCCCTCGCGGTCCGGGTCGGTCGCCAGGAACAGCCGGTCGGCGCCGCGCATCGCCGCGGCGATCTCCTTGATGTGCTTTTCGGACCTGCCGTCGACCTCCCACGACATCGCGAAATCCGCGTCCGGCAGCACCGAGCCGTCCTTTGGCGGCAGGTCGCGGACGTGGCCGTAGCTGGCCACGACCTTGTAGTCGCGCCCGAGATACTTGTTGATGGTCTTCGCCTTGGCGGGCGATTCGACGATGACGACGTTCATGCGGCCATTTGCCAAAAAGTGAACAGCAAGCGCGGCTTAGCGGAGCGAGACGAGATTGCCGGGATGACGCTCGATGCGCCCGGCAAGTTCCAGTTCAAGCAGCAGGGTGGCGACGGCGGCGGCTGACAATTGGCATTGGCGCACCAGTTCGTCAACCGCGACGGGCGTCGGGCTCAGCTTTTCGACGATCAGGTCGAGCGCCGCGTCCTCGCCGACCGGCGCAGAGGGCATGACTGGCGGCGCGGCTGACTGCACTGTGCGGAGCGGCGCCAGCGGCAGGCGCGGCTGGGCCGGGCGCGGCGCGGCAAGCGGCGCCTGCAACAGCGGGCCGAGTTGGGTCAGGACGTCGGCGACGGTCTCCGTCAAGGTGGCGCCGTTGCGGATGAGGTCGTTGGCGCCGCGGCTGCGCGGGTCGAGCGGCGAGCCGGGCACCGCGAACACCTCGCGGCCCTGTTCGAGGGCGAAGCGGGCGGTGATCAGCGAGCCCGATTTCGCCGCCGCCTCGACCACGACGACGCCCAGCGCCATGCCGGAGATGATGCGGTTGCGGCGAGGAAAATGCCGCGCCAGCGGCTCGGTGTCGCAGGGCAATTCGGCCACGATTGCACCGTCGCGCGCCAGCGCTTCGTGCAGGCCGCGATTCTCTTCCGGGTAGACGATGTCGACGCCGCCGGCGACGGCCGCAACTGTGCCGTTGGGGAGAGCGCCCAGATGTGCCGCCGCGTCGATGCCGCGCGCCAGCCCCGAAATGACGACGATCCCTTCGGCGGCGAGACCGGCGGCGAGGTCGCGAGCCACGCGGCGGCCGTTGGCCGATGCGTTGCGGGCGCCCACCACCGCCACCATCGGCGCCGTCAGCATCTCGGCGCGGCCGAGCACCGTCAGCACCGGCGGCGCGTCCTCGACCTGCGCCAGCAGCGGCGGGTAGAGCGGCTCGCCGCGGCAGATGAGAGCGCCGCCGAGGCGGTCGATCGCGACAAGCTCCGCCTCGGCCTCGCGGCGCGTCGCGACGTGCGCCTGCTTTGCCAGACGCGGCAACGTCTCGAGCGCCGCGGCGGCCGAACCGAAGCGCTGCAGCAGCGCGGTGAAGGTGATCGGGCCGACGCCCTCGCTGCGGCACAGCCGCAGCCAGTCCAAACGTTCTTGCGGTTCCAGGGGTCGCGAGGGCAGGGGCTAGCCTTTGCTGAGCGAGATGCGGCTTTCGGTGCCGGCCAGGAGGCGGCGGATGTTGTCATGGTGGCGCAGCACCACCAACAGCGCGATGCCGGCGATCAGGTAGGCGGTGGCTGCGGGCGTCAGAAATGCGGCGAGGGCGACTGCCGCCAGCGTCGCGACGAGCGCCGCCAAGGACGAATAGTGGAAGATCGCCAACATGGCGAGCCAGATCGCAAAGGCGATCGCCGCCACTGGCCAAGCCAGCGCCAACAGCACGCCGAGCCCCGTCGCGGCGCCCTTGCCGCCGCGGAAGCCGAGCCATAGCGGGAACATATGCCCCAGCACCACCGCGGCGGCGGCGGCCAGCATCGGCCCCGGACCCCACAGCGCGCCGATCAGCACCGCGGCGAGACCTTTCGCGAGATCGAGCAGCAGGGTCAGCGCCGCCAGCACCTTGCTGCCGGTGCGCAGGACATTGGTGGCACCGATGTTGCCCGAGCCGATCCGCCGGAGGTCGCCGCGGGCCGCCAGCCGCGTCAGCAAGAGGCCCCACGGGATCGAGCCGAGCAGGTAGCCGATCACGGCGGCGAGAACGATGCTCATCGGCGGCGAGATTGCTTCGTCGCCGCGCCCCTCGCAATGACAGCCGTAATGCCGGGCATTGTCGTCATTGCGAGCGAAGCGAAGGGGTCTGGGTGCAACGTCATCGTCTCCATCAGCCGCGCGCAAAGATCTCG
>JBLMXS010000457.1:0-6601 GCA_050257895.1 Thiohalocapsa sp. | reverse complement strand
GATCAGGACGCCGCGCGCGCCCTTCATCGACACGTCTTCGAGCAGCGGATTGTTGATCGCGGCCTCGGCGGCATCGATCGCCCGGCGCTCCCCTTCCGCTTCGCCGGTCCCCATCATCGCTTTGCCCATCTCGCTCATCACGGTGCGGATGTCGGCAAAGTCGAGATTGATCAGGCCGGGCATCACCATCAGGTCGGTGACGCCGCGCACGCCGCAGTCCAGCACCTGGTCCGCCATGTTGAAGGCGTCGGCGAAGGTGGTGCGCTCGTTGGCGATGCGGAGTCACCGACCTGATGGTGATGCCGGGGCTCATCAACCTCGATTTCGCCGATATCCGCACCGTGATGAGCGAGATGGGCAAGGCGATGATGGGGACCGGCGAAGCCGAGGGCGAGCGCCGCGCGATCGACGCCGCCGAGGCCGCGATCAACAACCCGCTGCTGGAAGACGTCTCGATGAAGGGGGCGCGCGGCGTCCTGATCAACATCACCGGCGGCACCGACATGACCTTGTTCGAGGTCGACGAGGCCGCCAATCGCATCCGCGAGGAGGTCGATCCCGACGCCAACATCATCTTCGGCTCGACCTTCGACGAAAAGCTCGCCGGCAAGATGCGCATCTCGGTCGTCGCGACCGGCATCGACGCCGAATTGGAGCAGGAGCACGGCCGCCCGCCGCTTGGCGCCCGCACCGCCGGCGGCGAGGCGGCCCCGCGCGAGAGCGGCTCCGGCTACACCCAGCCAGTGCTGACGCAGAACGCCGCCGCCCCGATGGCGGTGACGGCCGCGTTGCCGACGGCATTGCGCAACGACAATGCCGGCGAAGCGGCTGCGGCCGAAGCGATGCCGGCGGCGGCTGCCGCGGAAAACGCGGCGCTGCGCAACGGCGCCTTTATCGCGCCGCGGCCGGTCGATGTCGGTTCGCCGCGGCCAACGCCGGTGGCGGCGCCGGTGACGCCGCCAGCCGCCGCGCAGGCTGCTGCCCAAGCCGGTCCCCAGGCGAATGCGCCGCGGCCGCGCGGCCGGGTCCCGAGCCTCATCGAGCGGGGGACCGGCGTCGGCCGGGTACGGCCTGCGGCGCCGCAGGCCGTACCGCGCCAGGCGCCGCCGCCGCCGCGCCCGGCGCAGCCGCGTCTCGCGCCGCTCGATCCGGACGAACGGCCGGGCGCGAGCAAGGAGGACGACCTGCTCGACATCCCCGCCTTCCTGCGACGCCAGGCGAACTGACGCCCGCCGACGGTTGGGAACCGCGGGAGAGTGGACGCGGCGACGGAGATCTGCCGGTCGGTCCCCGCGGAAGCTGGTACCCCCAGCACAAACGCCCGATCCCTAGCAACGCGGGTCCCGCGGTCGCCGGAACCCCCGTCTGCCATATCTTGTGGGTCTGCCCAATCGGCAATGCAACAATCAGCAACAATGTTTGACTTGTGATGATGTCGGCGGGGCCATAGCGTCGCCGACGGCTTTCTTGTCGAAGCAGATCGCACGTTCGGGGGGACATGGGGATCACGGCGCAGCATACCTTGGGGGCCGCCATCGGCTGCCGCGGCATCGGGTTGCATGGCGGCCAGCCGATCGCGATGACGCTCTACCCGGCGCGGCCCGACAGCGGCATCGTCTTCCGCCGGCGCGACTGCGGCGCCGAGATCGGCGCGAGTTGGATCCGCACCGCCGAATCGGCGCTGTCGACCGTGCTGACGCACGGCGAAGGCGTGCAGATCGGCACGATCGAACATCTGATGGCGGCATTTGCCGGCACCCGGATCGACAATGCGGTCGTCGAGCTCGACGGGCCCGAGGTGCCGATCATGGATGGCAGCGCCGTTCCGTTCGTTGCGCTGATCGAGCGGGTCGGAATCGTCGCGCAGGAGGCACCGCGGCGCGCCATCAAGGTCCTGAAGCCGATCTCCGTCGCGGCGGGCGATGCCAGCGCCAGCTTGCTACCCGAGCACGGGTTCTCGATGAGCTTCGAGATCGATTTCGCCAGCCCGCTGATCCGCCGCCAGGACATCGCGCTGGCGCTCGACGCCGAGACCTTCGTCGAGACGTTCAGGGCGGAGCTGGCGCCGGCACGGACCTTCGGCCTGCTCGACGATTGGCCGCGGCTGAAGGCGGCAGGATTGGCGCTCGGCGGTTCGCTCGACAATGCCGTGGTGATCAGCGGCGACCGCGTCCTCAACGCCGGAGGGTTGCGCTTTGCCGACGAGTTCGTGCGCCACAAGCTGCTCGACGCGCTCGGCGATCTCTACCTCGCGGGCGGCCCGCTGATCGGCCATTTTCGCGGGGTGCGGTCCGGCCACGCGCTGAACCGCCGGCTCTTGATGGCCTTGTTTGCCGACCCTGCCGCCTGGATCGAAACGACGATCGCCGACGACGCGCCGTTCTTCACCCGCGCTGCCGAACAACGCCTCGTCGCCGCCGACCTATAGGCGAAGCGGCCGTCATAGCGGAGACGGTCGCGGCAGCGAGAGCGCGCCAGGGACGGCTGCGCTACGGCACAGCTAGTCTAATGATACCCGATGTCGCCGCGCACCTTGCCGCGGAATACCCAGTAGGACCACGCGGTGTAGGCAAGGACGACCGGCAGCAGGAACATCGTGCCGACCAGGAGGAAGGCTTGCGAGCGCGGCGCGGCCGCGGCGTCCCACAGCGTGATCGAGGGCGGTACGATGTGCGGCCACAGGCTGATGGCGAGGCCGATATAGCCCATCGCAAAGAGCCCGATCGCAGCGAGGAACGGCAGGTATTGCGCGCCGCCGCGCAGTGACCGCCACAGCACGAAGGCGAGCGCCGCGGTGATGATCGGCACCGGGCTCAGCCACAGGATGTCGGGCCAGGCAAACCAGCGCTGCCAGATGCCGGGATGCAGCAGCGGCGTCCACACGCTGACCACCGCCATCGCCCCGAGCACCGCGACGGTCAGCCATTGCGCCTCATGCCGCGCCCATTGCTGCAGCTCGCCTTCGGTCTTGATGATGAGCCAGGTCGCGCCGAGCAGCGCATAGCCGAGTACCAGCCCCAGCGCCGTCACCACCGAGAACGGCGACAGCCAGTCGAAGGCGCCGCCGATAAAGGCGCGGCCGCCCACCCGGAAACCCTGGACGAAGGCGCCGAGCACCAGGCCCTGGGCCAAGGTCGCGACCAGCGAGCCGTAATGGAAGGCGGCGCTCCAGCGGCGGCGCGCGGTGCCCGTCGCCTTGAACCGCAGCTCGAAGCTGATGCCGCGGAAGATCAGCCCCAGCAGCATCACCGTCAGCGGGAAATACAAGGCCGGCACGATGATCGCAAAGGCCAGCGGGAATACCGCCAGCAGACCGCCGCCGCCGAGCACCAGCCAGGTCTCGTTGCCGTCCCAGATCGGCGCGACGGAATTCATCATCACATCGCGCGCCGCTTCGTTCGGGGCGCCGCGAAACATCAG
Source organism: Thiohalocapsa sp. (assembly GCA_050257895.1). Lineage (GTDB taxonomy): Bacteria > Pseudomonadota > Alphaproteobacteria > ATCC43930 > CGMCC-115725 > DATARH01. Next base: position 3,181 of record JBLMXS010000457.1, on the reverse strand, counting down.
CCCGACCCCGAGATCGAACCCGTCCATCAGCACGTACATGAAGACGGCGATGCCGAGGATCAGCGTCCACAACGGCACGAGGTCGAGCGGCGGTGCCGATGTCATCGCAGCGCCGATGTCATGGCGGCGGCTCCGGCATCGCGGCCGCGGTTTGCGCCGGCAACGGCCGCTGCAGCCCCTCGATCGGCCGCGGCGCCGGCGGGACCTCGGCGTCCGGGCCGCCACGCACCAGGACCCGCATGTAATAAAGGCTGAGCGGAAACGCGACGAGGTAGACGACGACGTAAAGCAGCAGCGACGCCAGCACGTCGCCGCCCGATAGCGACGGCGTCACCGCGTCGGCAGTGCGCAGCTGACGGTAGACGGCCCAGGGCTGCCGGCCGGTCTCGGTCACCACCCAGCCGGCGATCACCGCGACGAACCCGAATGGCGTCGCCATTGCGCACAGCCGCAGAAACCACCCGCTCTCGTAGAGCCGGCCGCGCCAGCGCAGCCAGTTGCCGACGATGACCAGCCCCAGCATCGCAAAGCCGATCGCGACCATGATTCGAAACGCCCAGAACACGATCGGCACCGGCGGCCGCTCGTCACGCGGCCAGTCCTTCAGCCCGTGCACGACGCCGTGGAGGCTGTGCGTCAGGATGAGGCTGCCGGCATAGGGGATGTCGATCGCGCCGAGATTGGTTTCGGATTTCTCGTCGGGCCAGCCGACGACGGTGAACGGCATGCCGGCCCGCGTCTCCCAGTCGCCCTCCATAGCCGCCACTTTTTCCGGCTGGTAGTGCAACGTGTTGAGCCCGTGCATGTCGCCGAGAATGATCTGCAACGGCACCAGCACGGTCAGCAGCCACAATGTCATCGACAGCATGTGGCGGCTCTCGGCCAAGGCCCGGCCCTGCCGCAGGTACATCGCCGCGACCCCGAGCACGACAAACCCGGTGGTGACGAGAAAGGCGGTGACGGTATGCGCCAAGCGATAGGGAAAGGATGGGTTGAAGATCGCCGCCCACCAGTCGATCGGGACAAAGCGGCCGTCGATGACCGCGAAGCCGGCCGGCGTCTGCATCCATGAATTGGCCGCGAGGATCCAGAACGAGGAGAACAGTGTGCCAGCGGCGACCGCGAGGGCGGCAACGAAATGCGCCCAGGGCGGCACCAGAGCGCGGCCGAACAGCAGGATGCCCAGGAAGCTCGACTCGAGGAAGAACGCCGTCAGCACCTCGTAGCCCATCAGCGGCCCGACGATGTTGGCGGTGATGTCGGAGAAGCGGCTCCAATTGGTGCCGAACTGGAACGGCATGACGATGCCGGAGACAACGCCGAGACCGAACGAGATCGCGAAGATCTTCAGCCAGAACGACGAGATGCGGAAATAGACCGGGTCGCCGGTGCGCAGCAGCCGCCACTCGAGGACGGCGATGTAGCAGGACAGCCCGACCGTGAACGCCGGCAGCAGGATGTGAAAGGCGATGACCCAGAAGAATTGCAGCCGCGACAGCAGCACCGGGTCGAGGGCCACCGCCGCCGCCTCAACCCCTGTCCGGCAGCAAGGGCCGGCGCCGGCTTACGCGGTGCCAACTCATGCGGTGCCGGCCAGGGCGTCGGCCCCGGCGATGCGCTGCGCCAGCGCGGCGGCGAGAAAGCGGTCGAGGTCGCCGTCGAGCACGGCGGCCGGGTTGCCGGTTTCGACGCCGGTGCGCAAATCCTTCACCATCTGGTAGGGCTGCAGCACATACGAGCGGATCTGGTGGCCCCAGCCGATATCGGTCTTGGTAGCATTCATCGCCTCGGTCTGCGCCTCACGCTTCTGCAATTCCAGCTCGTAGAGCCGCGCGCGTAGCATCGCAAAGGCGTGCGCCCGGTTCTGGTGCTGCGAGCGCTCGCTCTGGCAGGCGACGACGACGCCGGTCGGCAGATGGGTGAGCCTGACCGCGCTGTCCGTCTTGTTGACGTGCTGACCGCCCGCGCCCGAGGAACGGTAGGTGTCGATGCGCAGATCCTTGTCGTTGATCTCGACCTCGATCTTGTCGTCGATCACCGGGTAGACCCAGGCTGAGGCGAAGCTGGTGTGCCGGCGGGCGTTCGAATCGAACGGCGAGATTCGCACCAGCCGGTGGACGCCGCTCTCGGTCTTGAGCCAGCCATAGGCGTCCGGACCGTTGATCCTGACGGTCGCGGACTTGATGCCGGCGCCCTCGCCGGCGCTTTCCTCGAGCCATTCGACCTTGTAGTCGTGCGCCTCGGCCCACCGCACATACATGCGCAGCAGCATCTCGGCCCAGTCCTGCGCCTCGGTGCCGCCGGCCCCGGCATGGACTTCGAGATAGCAATCGTTGGCGTCGGCTTCGCCCGACAGGAGGCTCTCGACCTCGCGCCGCTGCGCCTCGTCCCGCAATGAGGCGAGATTGGCCTCGGCCTCGGCGACGATCGCGTCGTCCCCCTCCGCGTCGCCGAGCTCAATCAGCTCAACGGCCTCGTCCACCTCGCGCTCGATGCGGCGATAGCCCTCGATTGCGCGCTCCAGCCGGGTGCGCTCGCGCAGCACCGACTGTGCCAGCGTCGAATCGTCCCACAGCTTCGGATCTTCGGCCTTGGCGTTCAGCTCGGCGAGGCGGCGGTTGGCGACATCCCAGTCAAAGATGCCTCCTCAGCAGCGCCAACGACTTCCTGATGTCGTCGACGACCGCCTGTGTCTCAGCACGCATCCCTCGCATCCTCTGATACGATGATCACCCCACCGCAACATCGATAGGGCGTCGCCGCGGCCATGCCACCGGATGCCGGCACAGGGCCGGCAACAGTCTGCGGACAGTCAGCCCTGGCGGGCCTTGAAGCGCGGGTTGGTCTTGTTGATCACGTAGACCCGCCCCTTGCGCCGCACGACGCGGCAGTTCTTGTCACGCTTCTTCAATGTCTTCAACGAATTGGCGATCTTCATGGCCCGCACCCTCGACAAGGCGCGGAAGATAGGGAGCGAGGCGGCACAAGTCAACTGCAAGCCTTTCCAGCATTGTCATTCCGGGGCGGCCCACGGGGCCGAACCCGGAATCCAAGAACACCCGCTTTTCCAGCCTTTTCGAGGCCTGTGTTCGTGGATGCCGGGCTCGCGGGCTTCGCCCGCGCCCCGGAATGACGATGTTACAAACTCAAATGTGGATGGCGTGGCCGGCGACGGCGAGGG
>JBLMXS010000456.1:0-2694 GCA_050257895.1 Thiohalocapsa sp. | reverse complement strand
ACGGTTACTCGGGCCAGCGTTGGGAGGATGCCAACCGAAACCCATTGCGGGCGAACGAGCATCCCGACGATCCCGAACTGCTCAGTAACCGTCCGCTGAACCCCACAGCGATATTGGTCTGAGGATTGCTCAGGCGGCTAGGGCCTTGGCGGCGCGGGCTGCCCATTCCCACGGCAGCAGTTCGTCGATGCGCCGGATCGGGTGGGCGGCGATCTTGGTGAGCACGTCTCTCAGCCAGGCGAACGGGTCGATGCCGTTGAGTTTGCAGGTTTCGATCAGGCTGTAGACGGCAGCCGCGCGGTCACCTCCGGCATCGGAGCCAGCAAACAACCAGTTCTTCCGGCCCAGGCTGACGCCGCGGAGCGTGTTTTCGGCGCGGTTGTTGTCGATGTCCAGCCGGCCGTCGTCGACGAAGCGGGTCAGCGCGGTCCAGTTTCCGAGCGCGTAGCGGAACGCCTGGGCGAGCCCGCTCTTCGCCGGCAGCCGGCCGAGCTGCGCCGTCAACCAGGCGCGCAGTTCAGCGAGCAGCGGCCTGCTCTGCTCCTGCCGGACGGCGCGGCGCTGGTCGGGCGGCCGGCCGCGGATCGTCGCCTCGATGCAGTAAAGCTCGGCGATCCTCGCCAGTGCGGCGGCGGCAATCGGCGACTTCGTGCTCTCGTGCACCTCGAAGATCTTCCTCCTCGCGTGCGCCCAACAGGCGACCTCGACGATCCGCTCGCCGTAGAGCCTGTCGAAGCCGGCATAGGCGTCCGCCTGCAGGAAGCCGCGGAACCGGGCGAGGTGGCCGGCTGGTCGCTCGCCCTTGCGGTCGGGGGTGTAGAAGAACGCCGCCGCCGGCGGGCTGGCATCGGCCCACGGCCGGTCGTCGCGGACGTAGACCCACAGCCGGCCGGTCTTGGTCCGGCCGCGGCCGGGATCGAGCACCGGCACCGGCGTGTCGTCGGCGTGAACCTTGATGCCAGAGAAGACGTGCGCCGCGAGCCGGTCGGCCAGCGGCTGCAGAAGCCAGGTCGCCCGGCCGACCCAGTCGGCGAGCGTCGAGCGGTCGAGGTCGACGCCGCTGCGGGCGTAGATCGCCGACTGGCGGTAGAGCGGCACGTGATCGCAATATTTGGCGACGAGGACGTGGGCGAGGAGGCCCGGGCCCGGCCGACCGCGCTCGACCGGCAATGACGGCATCGGCGCCTGATGGATGCTCTCGCACGCCCGGCAGGCGAAGCGCGGCCGGACGTGGCGGACGACGCGGAATTGCGCCGGCTCGTACTCGAGGACCTCGCTGACGTCCTCGCCGATCGCCTGCAGCGCGCCGCCGCAGCCGGGACAGGCGCAGCCGGCGGGTTCGTGCCGCAGCACCTCGCGCGGCAAATGCTCCGGCAGCGGCTTGCGGCGCGGCTTGCCGTCGGGATCGGCGGGCGGATCGACCGGTGTCGGACCGCTCTTCGCCTCCAGTGCGGCGATCTGCTCCTCGATCGCCTCCAGCCGCAGCGCCAGCTGGTCAGGGTGGCTCTTCTCCGACGAGCGGCCGAACTGCTGCCGACGCAACGCGGCGAGGAACAGCTGCAGCTTCTCGATCTCGGCGTCGCGCACGGCGACTTGCAGCTTCGTGTCCTCCAGCGCCGCCGTCTGCCGGTCGAGCGCCTGCGCCAGGTCGCGGACCAGCTGCTGCAGCAACGCGGCATCATCGGGCAGGTGGGCGAGATCGAGGCGCATGCCGTTCTGCTAACCGACCGGAGTCCGCACTTCCAGCGAAAAAGGCGAGCGGATTCAGCGGGCTCCGTTACACCGCGGTGGGCCGAGCGGATCCTCCGCCAGCACCGCGCGGCGCCAGTCGAGGCCCTCGATCAACATCGCCAGCTGCGCCGGCGTCAGCGTGATCGCGCCGTCCTCCACCCGCGGCCAGACGAATCGCCCTGTCTCAAGGCGCTTGGCAAACAAACACAGGCCGCTGCCGTCCCACCACAGCAGCTTCAAACGATCGGCTTTCTTGGATCGGAAGAGGAACAGGTGCCCGCAGAACGGGTCGCGCGCCAGGATCTGCTGCACCGCCGCGGCAAGCCCGTCAAAGCCCTTGCGCATGTCGACCGGCGCCAGCGCCAGATGCACCTTGGTGCCGGGGGCCAGCGCGATTGGCATCAGCCGGCCGACTTCAGCACCGTCACCAGCCGCCGCAACCGGGCCGCATCGATGCCGGCCGAAACCCGCAGCACGCAGCCGTTCGGCAGCGCGATCTCCACCGTCATCCCCGCCAGGCCGGCCGCGTCGTCCGCTGCCGCCCGCTCGTCCGCCGTCGGTGGCAAGGAGGGCTCCCCCAGAAGCCGGACCGGCACGATCGAGAACGCGTCGTCCGGCGCCCGCCCCAGCGCACCCTCCCGCGCCAGCCGCCGCCACTTGAACAGCAGGCTCGCATGCACGTCGTGCGCCCGCGCCACCGACGACACCGTCGCCCCGGGCCGCCCCAGCTCGCCGACGATGCGCAGCTTCTCCGCCACGCTCCACCGCCGCCGCCCCGCCACCCCGGTAATCACCTCGACCCGCTCGAAACGCCCAGTCATACGCCTAGGACTACGCCTAGGCGCAACCGATCCGCAACGTGGGGTTCAGCGGACGGTTACAGATGAGTGGCGATCTATGTCTTAGATTACACGTTCATCGCTAGTGGGATCTCGTTGGGGATTCCCCGTGGTTGGCGCGCGT
>JBLMXS010000455.1:0-2884 GCA_050257895.1 Thiohalocapsa sp. | reverse complement strand
CATCGAGGTCATGTGGTGGTCGGGCATCGACCACATCGTCGCCATCACCGTGTCGAAGGCGTCGGCCGGCAGGGCGACGCCCTCGGCATGGCCGACCGCGATTGTCTCGCGCAGCGAGGCTTCGAACAGCCCCACCAGTTCCGCATCATGCCGCCACAGGCCGAGCGGCACCCGCGTTAGCGCGTTGAGGTTGGCGAGCGGCACCAGCAAGAGGAACTTCTGCCACAGCGGCACGCGGATGTCGGCGCTGTGGACGCCGTCGATGCCGGCGGCGGCGCAGGCCTCGCGCAGCCGCTCGCCGCGCGCGCTGAGCCCGCCTGTGACCTCGCCGAAGGTCATCTGGAAATAGGTGCCGGTCTGCCTGACCACGCCGGGCGCCACAATCGCGCCGGTGACCCAGGCGGTGCCGGCCATCACCGCACCGGCCCCCAGGATCGACATCAGCCGCTCGTGCGCATCGACGCCGTTCTGCAGGGCGACGACCGCCGTGTCGGGACCGACGATCGGCCGGATCTGCGCGCCGGCGCTCTCGACATCCCACAGCTTGACGCAGAGCAGCACGTAATCGACCACGCCGCCGGTGGACGCTATCTCGGCCGGATCGTCGGTCGCCTGCGCCGGCCGGACGAGCGTCTCGCCGCGGTCGCCCTCGATCCTGAGGCCGCCCCGCTGCATCGCGGCGAGATGCGCCCCGCGCGCGACAAAAATCACATCCTGCCCGGCCGCGGCGAGCGCCGCCCCGTAGATCGCGCCGATGCCGCCGGCGCCGATGATCGCGATGCGCATGAACCCTCCTGCGCGGCGAGCCCTAATAACGGGTGCGATTCGGCATCTTGCGGTATTCGGCCCACACCTGCTGCGCCTCGCCGCGCAGGATCTGCTGCGGCGCCAGCTTACGCTGCGGGTAAGGTTTCTTCATATCTTGGCCAATCGCTGAATCGTCGAAGAGATCGGCATAGTCGTTCCACGACGCAGCGTAGTAGATCTTGCTGATGCGCGCCCAGTAGGCGGTGGCATAGCACATCGGGCAGGGCTCGCAGCTCGTGTATAGCACCGCACCCGGGATGTTCGGATTGGCCGCCTTGCGGCAGGCTTCGCGGATGGCATTGACCTCGGCATGGGCGGAGGGGTCGTGGTCGCGCAGGACGCTGTTGCCACTCGCCGCCATGACCTCGCCGCTGCGCACCACAACGGCGCCGAATGGCCCGCCGGTTTTGTCGATGACACCAGCCTGACGCATCAGCTGGATCGCCTGCCGCATATGAGCGAGATCCTGCTCGGTGACCCCGTGCGGCAACTTGCCATGCGCCTCCGGCGACGGCGGGGTTTGCGCGAGCGCGCTGCTCCCGACGCCATAACCGGCGGCGATGGCGGCGCCGGCGGTGAGAAAATTGCGCCGGGTAACGACGCGGATCACCGACGGATCAAGCGCCAAACCGTTTGCCGGCGTTGGTGAGGATGTCATCGCCTGTTCTCCTGATTTGACCATGGCCTGATCGACGCGACAAACGCGCGAGCGGTGCGGCCGCATTCCTATCGGATCAGCCAACCTGGAGCGAGCGGCAAGCGGCAGGACAACGCCGAGGAAGAGGCTCACTCCGCCGCGTTCTTCCGACCGTAGCGGCGGATGCGCAGATCGGCCTGCTCCTTGTGGCCCCAGAAGCGCTCGATCGCGCACAGCCGGCTGCAATATTCGCCGATCATTGCGCTCGCTTCGGGGGTCTTCACCTCCTGCCAGGTGCAGGTCTTGAGGAACTTGCCGACCCACAGCCCGCCGGTGTAGCGCGCTGCGCCCTTGGTCGGCAGCGTGTGGTTGGTGCCGATCACCTTGTCGCCGTAGGAGACGTTGGTCTCGGGGCCGAGGAAGAGCGCGCCGTAATTCCGCAGGCGGTCGAGCCACCAGCGCGGCTCATGGCACAGCACCTCGACATGCTCGGCAGCGATGCGGTCGGCCTCCTTGGCCATCTCCTCGTTATCGGCGCACAGGATGACCTCGCCGAAGTCACGCCAGGCAATGCCGGCGACGTCGGCGGTCGGCAATACGGTCAGCTGGCGCGCAACCTCGGCGATCGTCGCCTGCGCCAAACTCTCCGACGTCGTCAACAGGATCGCCGGCGAGGTCGGGCCGTGCTCGGCCTGGCCCAGCAGGTCGGTGGCGCACATCTCGGCGTCGGCCGTCTCGTCGGCGATCACCAGGATCTCGGTCGGCCCGGCAAACAGGTCGATGCCGACGGTGCCGTAAAGCTGGCGCTTGGCTTCGGCGACATAGGCGTTGCCGGGACCGACCAGCATGTCGACCGGCTGGAAGGTCTCGGTGCCGAGCGCCATCGCCGCGACCGCCTGGACGCCGCCTAGCACGCAGATCTCGTCGGCGCCGGCGAGGTGCATCGCGGCGATCGTCTCGGGGTGCGGCAGACCCTGGTTCGGCGGGGTGCAGGCGGTGATATGGCCGACCCCGGCGACGCGCGCGGTGACGATCGACATATGCGCCGAGGCGACCATCGGGTAGCGCCCGCCCGGGACGTAGCAGCCGACCCGCCCGACCGGGATATGGCGATGGCCGAGCACGACGCCCGGCAAGGTCTCGACCTCGACATCCTGCAGCGCCGCACGCTGAATCTGCGCGAAGTTGCGGATCTGCGTCTGGGCGAAATTGATGTCGTCGATCGCCGTCGGCGCGACCCTGCCGACCAGCGCGCGGATCTCGTCGTCCGACAGCCGGAAGCTCTTTGGCGACCATTTGTCGAATTTCTCCGACAGTTCGCGCACTGCCGCATCGCCGCGCGCCTTGACGTCAGCGATGATCGCTTCGACGGTCGCGCGCACCCTGGCATCGGCCTCTTCCTACTGGCCGGCGAGCGCGGCGGTCTTGACGTGACGGGAC
>JBLMXS010000454.1:0-8063 GCA_050257895.1 Thiohalocapsa sp. | reverse complement strand
GGCAGCATCAAAGATTGGGTCATCTCGGCGCCACGCCGGGATCCATCGTTCCGCCGTCCGTCCGGTTGACGGATGGATACCGGCTTTCGCCGGTATGACAGAGCAGGCGCTTCTGTCGGCGCGGCAATCGGGCCTATGATCGCTCTTTCGGATTTGAGAGCGGGAGCAGCAGCGAGATGGACAAGCGCATCGTCATCGTCGGCGCCGGCGCGATCGGCGGCTATACCGGCGGCAATTTGGCGCATAACGGGTTCGACGTGACGCTGGTCGACCCGTGGCCGGAGCATGTCGAGGCGATCCGCCGGGACGGGCTGTCGCTTGAGGGCATCACGCCGGCGGAATCGCTGGTGGCGCACCCCAAAATCCTGCACCTGACCGAGGTGCAGCACCTCGCCAAGGAACGGCCGATCGACATTGCCTTCATCTCGATGAAATCCTACGACACCGAGTGGGCGACCCGGATGATCAGCCAGTACCTGGCGCCGACCGGCTACGTCGTGTCACTGCAGAACTGCATCAACGAGGAGCGCATCGCCGCGATCGTTGGCTGGGGCCGCACGGTCGGCGCGATCGCCGCGATCCTCTCGGCCGAGCTCTATGCGCCCGGCAAAATCCGCCGCACCGGCGCCAAGAACCCGCCGGGGCACGAGGTCTATCGGGTCGGCGAGGTGCATGGCCGCATCACCCGCCGGATCGAGGAGCTGGGGGCGATGATTGCCACGATCGACACCTGCAAGGTCACTGACAATCTGTGGGGCGAGCGCTGGTCGAAATTATGCGTCAACGGCATGCACAACGGCGTCTCGGCCGCGAGCGGGCTTTCCGGCAACGCGATGCGCCAGGACGACCGGATCCGTCGCGTCATCATCAAATTGGGCGGTGAGGCGGTGCGGATCGGCCAGGCGCAGGGCTACAAGCTCGAGGACATCGCCGGGCAAGACGCCGAAAAGCTGGCGCGCGCGGCGGAAGGCGATCGGGCGGCGCTCGACGAGGTCGAATCGCTGATGCTGGCGCTGCGCAATACGCAGCAGCGCAGCGAGCAGCAGCGCCCCTCGATGGGCCAGGACATGCAGAAAGGCCGGCGCACCGAGATCGACTACATCAACGGGCTGATCGTCGAGAAGGGGCGCGAGTTCGGCCTGTCGGCGCCGACCCACGAAAAGCTGATCGCGGCGGTCAAGCGCGTTGAGCTGGGGCAGGCAGCGCCGTCGCCCGAGCACCTCTACGCGATCGCGTAGACGGGGGGAACGAAGCGGTTCCTCCCCCGCTCCGCGGGGGAGGAACCTCTAGCGAAGGTCACGATGGCTTGCCGCGGCGCAGCAGGTCGTCGATTAGGGCGCGGGCGGCGAGCAGCTCGCGGCGGATGTCTTCGAGCGCCGCCTGCGTCTCGGGCGAGGGCGGGCGGCGGCGGCGGTCCTGGCGCGGCGGTCGGCGCGGCGCCTTCGGCGGCGCGGGCGGCGGTACGGCACCGTCGTCGGAGGACGCGGTGAGAGCCGGCGCGGCGGCGGGCGGGCGAACGACCGGCTCGAGCGGGAACAGCGTCGGCATCGCCGCGGATGGCGCAGCGGCCGCCTCGCCGCTGACCTCGGCCTCGTCGCCGAGCAGCTGGCGCACGCCGCGGATGGTGTAGCCGTCCTGATAAAGGCATTGCCGGATGCGGCGCAGCAGCGCGATGTCTTCCGGCCGGTAATAGCGCCGGCCGCCGGCCCGTTTCAGCGGCTTCAGCTGCGGGAACTTCGATTCCCAGAAGCGCAGCACATGCGCCGGCAGGTCGAGATCGTCGGCGACTTCGCCGATCGTGCGGAACGCGCCGGACGCCTTTTGCGAGCCGCGCGCGGCGGCCTTGACGGTCGCGGTCGCGCCGATCTCGCCTTTATCGCTGACGCTGAAGCCGGCGCTCACGCTTAGGCCGGCGCCACCTTGGCGGCGCCGGCGCCGATGCGGGCCGGGCTGCGCGCCGGCGCAGCAGTAGCGGCGGGCTCCTCCGGCTGCTTCAGCCCGTTGTTGATCTGGTTTTTCAGCGCATGCGAGGCGCGGAACACCAGCACGCGCCGCGGGCTGATCGGCACCTCCTGCCCGGTCTTCGGATTGCGGCCGATGCGCTGACCTTTCTGGCGCACCGCGAAGCTGCCGAACGAGGATATCTTCACCATCTCGCCGCGCTCGAGCGCATCCGATATTGCGGCAATCACCGCCTCCACCAGCTCTGCCGACTCGTTATGCGACAGCCCGATCTCTTGATAGACCGCCTCGGCAAGCTGAGCGCGGGTAACCGTATGACCGGCCATGACGCCCTCCCCCTGTTGCCGGGAAAATTATCCCGCCTGAAATCTCTCGTCAAATTGCGAGAATCATGCCGCGTCCGTGCTCGCTAGATAGCCGCCATGAGCGGCTACCAGCGGGCGACGGCCGCCCCCCAGGTGAGCCCGCCGCCCAGCGCCTCCATCAGCACGAGATGCCCCGGCCGGATGCGGCCGTCCGCCACCGCCTCGTCGAGCGCCAGCGGGATCGAGGCTGCCGAGGTGTTGGCGTGACGCTCGATCGTCAGCACGGTGCGGCCGGCCCCCAGCCCGAGCTTGCGGCCGACCGCGTCGATGATGCGGGTATTGGCCTGGTGTGGCACCAGCCAGTCGATATCCGACGGCAACAGACCGTTTTTCGCCAGGGCCTCGCCGACCACCTCGCTCAGATGCTGCACCGCCTGGCGGAACACCTCGCGCCCTTCCATCCGCAGGAGCCCCGCGGCGCCGGTCGTCGACGGCCCGCCATCGACATAGAGCATGTCGTGCTGGCGCCCGTCGGAATGCAGATGCGTCGAGAGGATGCCGCGGCCGCCGCCCTGCGCCACGCCCTGAGTCGCGCCCTGCTCGTCCGCCGCCGCGGTCAGCACGACGGCGCCGGCGCCGTCACCGAACAGGACGCAGGTGCTGCGGTCGCTCCAGTCGAGGATGCGCGAGAACGTTTCGGCGCCGATCACCAGCGCGGTGCGCGCCTGGCCGAGCCGCAGCGCATTGTCGGCGACGCTGAGCGCAAAGATGAAGCCGGAGCACACCGCCTGGATGTCGAAGGCGGCGCCGCGGGTCATGCCGAGCTGCGCCTGCACCTTGACCGCCGTCGCCGGAAAGGTGTGGTCGGGGGTGGCGGTCGCCAGCACGATAAGGTCGAGATCGCTGCCGCTCATGCCGGCGCGTTCGAGCGCGCGGCGGGCCGCCGCGACGGCGAGGTCCGAGGTCAGCTCGCCTGGCGCGGCGATGCGGCGCTCGCCGATGCCGGTGCGCTGGCGGATCCAGGAGTCCGACGTGTCGAGCCGCGCCGCCAGCTCGTCGTTGGTGACCACCCGCTCCGGCAGATAGCCGCCGACGCCGGCTATCCGCGAGCGCAGGACCGTTTGTGCCGTCACAATGCCGCCGACTGCTCCGGCGTCGGCACGGCGTTGAGCCGCGCCAACTCGGCACTGATCTTCTGCAGGAATCCGTTCACCTTGAGGTCGATTGCGACGCCGATGGCATTGGCAAAGCCGAAATCGTCGGTCGAGCCGTGGCTCTTGACCGCGATGCCGCCGAGCCCGAGGAACATCGCGCCGTTATAGCGCCGCGGATCGAGGCGTGCGGCGAATTTCTTCAAGGCGCCGCGGGCCAGGACATAGCCGAGGCGGGCCGACAGCGAATGGCGGAACGAGGCGCGCAGCGATTCGGCGAACAGCTTGGCGACGCCCTCGATCGCCTTCAGCGTGACGTTGCCCGTAAACCCATCGGTGACGATGACGTCGACCGTGCCGGCGGCGATGTCGTCGCCCTCGACAAAGCCGTGGAAGCGGATCGGCGTCAGCCCGCCGCGCAGCCGCGCCCCGGCGCTGCGCACCGCCTCGTTGCCCTTCAGATCCTCCGAGCCGACGTTGAGCAGGCCGACCGTCGGGTGCACCAGGCCGAGGACGGTGCGCGCAAAGACATCGCCCATCAAGGCGAACTGCACGAGGTTTTCGGCATCGCATTCGACATTGGCGCCGAGGTCGAGCATGACGCTTTCGCCGCGCCGGGTCGGGAACATCGTCGCGATCGCGGGCCGGTCGATGCCCGGCAGGGTCTTCAGCGCGAACTTGGCAATCGCCATCAGCGCGCCGGTGTTGCCGGCCGAGACGACGCCGTCGGCGCGGCCGTCGGCGACCGCGTCGATCGCCAGCCGCATGCTGGTTCGTCGGCCGGTGCGCAAGGCGAGCGACGGCTTGGCGTCGTCGGCCACCGCCTCGGCGGTGTGGTGCACCGTCGCCGCCGCCGCCAGGCGAGGCAGCTTCTGCAGCAATGGCGCGATCTGCCGCTCGTCGCCGAAAATCAGGAACCGCGTCTGCGGATGGCGCACCAGCGCGATGTCGGCGCCCTGCAGCACCATCGCCGGCGCACGATCGCCGCCCATCGCATCGAGGGCGATGGAGATGCTGCCGCTCACCGCGCCGCTCCGCGTTCCTTGCTGCCGGCCGGTCAGGAGGTCGGCGTCGCCGGCGGCGTTACCACGCGTCCGTCATACGACCCGCAGGACGGGCAGACGTGGTGCGGCCGCTTCAGCTCGCCGCAATCCGGGCATTCGGCGTAGGAAGCGGACGGCAGCGCGTGGTGCGAGCGGCGCATGTTGCGGCGCGACGGCGAGGTTTTCTTTTTCGGAACGGCCATGATCGTCTCGGAATGCGGGGGTCTCGGTACTTAGCCAAAAACCCTGCGCCCGGCAACCTCCATGCTGCCAACAGCGCGCAATCGCGGCTACAGGGCAACCTATGTTCAGCCGCGCCTGCCTCGCTCCAGCAGGGCCGCCAGGCCGGCAAACGGGCTGCCCTCGCCGTCTGCTGACGGCGCTGCGGCATCAGCCTCGGGATGGCGCGGAAACGGCGGCAGGGCCAGCGCCAATTCCTGCGCGACCGCCTCGCCGATATCGATCGCCTGGCCGGACAGCGGCTCGAACGCAGCGTCGTCCTCGACGCCGCCGGCGGCCTCGGCCTCGATCTCGGGCGGCCCGTAGATCAGCGTAAACTCCGCCTTCAGCGTCCCCGGCACCGGGTCGAGCGTCACGACGCAGCTCTGCACGAAGGCGGCCTCGAACCCGGCGCGCAGCAGGATGCGGTCTTGTCCCTGTCGCACCAGTTCGACGCTGGCGTGCAGCGTGTCGAGCGAGACGAGATCGAGGCGCTGCGCCAGCGCGGCGCGCTCGGCCTCCCCAGCCTCGATTTCCTGACGGAACGGCTCGAAGCCGAGCCGCGCCAGCGGCACCAGCCGCGAGAACTCCGGCGCCGTGCCCGGCATCGCCGCGATCCCGCTCACGCCGCGCTCCGGCCGTCAGCCGCCGGCGGCGGGCCGAACGACACCTCGCCCGCCAACAGCCGCGCCGCCGCCTGCCGCTCGAGCGCGGCCCTCTCGCGCCGCAGGTAAGTGGCCATTGCGGCGAGCGCCGCTGGGCTTGCCTCGCAGGTGCCGTAGAGATTGCGCCCCAGCGCCGCTTCGAGGGAAGCGGGGTCGATTTCGAGGCCGTGCTCGTAGGCGGCAATGCGGCCGTAGAACGCCGAGGCCATGCGCTTCACCTCGCGCCCGACGCTGAGATCGCCGGTGCCCATCTCGCGCAACGAACGGTCGAAATCGGCAAACATCGTATCGAAAAAGCGCTGCGCCAGCGCGCGCGCGCGCGGCCATTCGCGCTTCAGGCGATGGAGATAGAGAAAGGCGTGCAGGCAGATCAATTCGAACCGGCCGTCAACCGTATCGGGGACGCCGCCGCCGAGGAAGAACGCCGGCTGGCGGGCCTGCTCGACCACCCGGCCGTAGGCCAGCGTCGCCGCCTTCTCGATCGGATCGGATCTAAAGGCGCCGAACATCGTCCGCGCCGGCATCGCAAGTCGGCATGTCACCCGGAGTTGCATGTGACCAAGAGTTGACAGCGGCGCCCTCGCCGCTAAAGTCAAATCGACAAAGTCAAATCGAGATAGTCAAGCCGACACATGGGCAATGCCCATTCTCATGTCAACATAACAGGGATAATCCTCGGTGACGTTGCTGCGAGTGCAAGGCAAGACGCGGCTCTCGGCTTGCGGCGGGGCGCTGGTGGTGGCGGCAGCCCTGGCGACGAGCGTGACTGCGTGCGTCCCCAGTGTCGACCAGCGCGGCAACCTGCCGGAGCCCGACCAGCTTACCCAGATCCACCCCGGCAGCACCACCAAGGACCAGGTCGCCAAGATCCTGGGGACGCCGTCGAGCACCGGCATCTTCGACGACAAGCGCTGGTATTACATCAGCCGCAAGACCAAGCAGGTGGCGTTCTTCGACCCTGACGTCATGGACCAGCAGGTCTTCGTGGTGAATTTCGACGGCCGCGGCGTCGTCAGCAGCGTCGATCACAAAGGGCTGCAGGACGGCCGCGAGATCGAGCCGGCACCGGGAGCGACGCCGGCGCCGGGCCGGGAATTGACGCTGGTCGAGCAGATCCTCGGCAATATCGGTCGGTTCAACCGCAGCGCCTCGAAAGCCGAGGGCCCGGAGACGCCGCGCCCCGGACCGCGGCCGAACGAGCGCCCCGACCGCCCCTGACGCAGCATGCGATTTGGCCTCAGCCCGCCGCTTTAACCGCGGGCGCGATCGCTGCGCTTGGGCTAATCTCAGCCCTCGTGCGAACATCAGGGAGATCGCTGCCGTGCACTGCTTCAACCTGAAGGCCGAAGAAAAATTCGACCCGAAAAAGCATGTCGAGCGGGTGCTCGGCCGGGTCGGCGAGGGCGACGTCACGGTCGCCTGCTGGGAGCCGGGGCAGACCAGCCCCTACCACTGCCACCCGCACGCGACCGAGATCTATTTCTGCTTCGAAGGCGGCGGCACGATGAAGACGCCGGAGACGAGCGTCGAAATCGCGCCCGGCATGTTCGTCGTCCATCCGCCCGGCGAATTGCACGAATGGCGGACCGGCCCGGCTCGGACTTTGCTGTTCCGGGTCCGCTACGGCACCGACATGCAGGGCCGCACCAAGGAATGGCCGAGCAACCCCGACTGGCGCCCCCGCCCCGAGGACGCGGAGTATTTCGAGGCGGGATGAAGACTGTATCGCCGTTGGGTCATGCCGATGATCCAGCTTGTGCCCGATGCCCCTAACCCTGACAGGGTGAGGGGTTTGTTACCGCACAGAGGAAAAACCGATGAGTGCACAGGACGAGGGCAGGTTCGGGTTTGCGCCCGAGCATGATGCGCCGATCCCCTATCTGCAGCGCATCCGCGACTATTACCAGGCGCTCGGCTATGGCGCGCCCTATCGCTGGGCGCATTATGCCGAGGTGCCGTTCGTGCCGCTGAAGAAGCCGTTGGCCGATAGCCGCATCGGCCTCGTCACGACGGCGGCGCCGTACCAGCCGGACAAGGGCGACCAGGGGCCGGGCGCGGCCTACAATGCGGCGGCCAAGTTCTACACGGTCTATTCGGGCGACAGTGCCGCTGACCACGATCTGCGCATCTCGCATATCGGCTACGATCGCGCGCATACCACGGCGGCGGACCAGAACAGCTGGTTCCCGCTGCCGGCGCTGCGGCAGATGGCGGCCCGCGAAAATCCCAACCGCCGGATCGGCACGGTGGCGCCGCGCTTCCATGGCATGCCGACCAACCGCAGCCACCGCACAACCCTCGACGAGGACTGCCCGGAGCTGCTGCGGCGGGTGCGCGAGGACAAAGTCGACGCCGTCATCCTCGTCGCGGTCTGACCGGTGTGTCACCAGACCGTGAGTCTGGCCGCCCGTCACCTCGAAGAGCATGGCATCCCGACCGTCATCATGGGCTGCGCCAAGGACATCGTCGAACATGTCGGCGTGCCCCGCTTCCTCTTCACCGACTTCCCGCTCGGCAACCCGGCCGGGCGGCCGCATGATCCCGAGTCGCAGCGCTTCACCCTGGAGCTGGCGCTGCGCGTTCTCGAAACCGCGCCGGCAGCGCGCACGACGGTGCAGTCGCCGCTGCGGTGGAGCGCAAACCCCGACTGGAAGCTCGACTTCTCGAACCTCGCGCGCCTGTCGCCGGAGGAGATCGCCCGTCGCCGCGCCGAGTTCG
>JBLMXS010000453.1:0-4162 GCA_050257895.1 Thiohalocapsa sp. | reverse complement strand
CCAGAAGCAGCCGTTGGCGACATAGCGCTCGAGCTGGGCCGGGTTGGGCGCGCCCTTGCCGGCCGCCTCGCCGTCCTCGCCGCGCCAGCCGGCGAGTGGCCCGATGCCGGGCGTGCGCTCGTGCAATGCGATGTAGTCCTTGTAGCCGCCCGGAAAGCGGGGCCTGCCCTCGGCGTCGACAAAGGCAGGCAGCCCCAGCCGAGCGCCGAGTTCGATCAGCACGTCCTGGAACGGCCGCACGTCGCGGTCGAGGGCAATCACCGGCTGGCGGATCGAATCCCCAGGGCCGTCGACGCCGCCGATCGGCCGGTCAAGCAGCGAGATGCAGTCCCAACGCTCGAGATAGGTCGTGTCCGGCAGGATCAGGTCGGCATAGGCCACCGTCTCCGAGTAATAGGCATCGGAATAGATGATCCGCGGGATCTTGTAGTCGCCGGTCGCCGGGTCCTTGTCGGTCAGCATGCGCAGCGTCTCGGGGATGTTCATCGCCGAGTTCCACGCCATGTTGGCCATGTACATGAAGAGCGTGTCGATCTTGTACGGGTCGCCCTTCCAGGCGTTGCGGATCAGCAGGTGCATGAGGCCATGCGCCGCGATCGGCGCATCCCATGAGAACGCCTTGTCGATGCGGCCCGGCCGGCCGGCCTCGTCGAGGATCAAATCCTCGGGCCCCATCGGATACCCGAGCGGGGCGCCGGCGAGCGGCTTGCCGGCCGCGACCTGGCCTGGCTTCCCGGCCGGCTTGGGGCCCGGCGGCGCCGGCTTCGGATAGGGCGATTTGTAGCGCCAGCCGCCCGGCACATCGATCGTGCCGATCAGGATCTGCAGCAGGTGCAGCGCGCGGCACGTCTGGAACCCGTTGGAATGGGCCGAGATGCCGCGCATCGCGTGGATCGAGACCGGCCGCCCGCGCATCGTCTCGTAACGGCGGCCGGCCCAGTCGGTCCACGGCTGGGCGATCTCGATCTCCTGCTCGAAGGCGGTCACGGCGATCTCGGCGGCGATCCGCCTGATCGTCGCAGCCGGAATGCCGCAGACCGGCGCGACCGCCTCTGGCGCGTAGCGCGGGTCGAGGTAGCGCTCGGCCAGCAGCTGGAACGCCGGCACGGCGCGCCTGCCGTCCTCGAGCCTCGCCTCGCCGACGACCCGCGCCTCGACGCCGGGGCGCAGCGCGCTGTCGATGCCGCCCGAGGCGGTCAGCACCAAGGGCTCGCCGGCTGGATTGCGGGCAAAGAGCCCATCCTCGGCCGCCCCAGGGGACTGGATGACGAGCCAGGCGGCGTTGGTGTAGCGGCCGAGATAGGCGAAATCGACCTTATCGGCGCGCAGCAGCTCATGCACCAGCGACAGCACGAACAGCCCGTCGGTGCCCGGCTTTATGCCGAGCCATTCGTCGGCGATCGCCGAATAGCCGGTGCGCACCGGGTTGATCGACAGGAACCGGGCGCCGCGGCGGCGCAATCCCGACAGGGCGATCTTGATCGGGTTGGAATCGTGGTCCTCGGCCACCCCGAACATCAGGAAAAGCCTGGTGCGCTCCCAATCCGGCTCGCCGAACTCCCAGAAGCTGCCGCCGATCGTGTACATGCCGGCAGCCGCCATGTTGACCGAGCAGAACCCGCCATGCGCGGCGAAGTTGGGCGTGCCGAATTGCGTTGCCCAGAAACCGGTCAGCGACTGGCTCTGGTCGCGCCCGGTGAAGAAGGCGAGCTTCCTCGGGTCCTCGGCGCGGATCTTGGCGAGCCATTCGAGCGCCGTCGCGATCGCCTCGTCCCACTCGATCTCGCGGAATTCGCCGGCGCCGCGCTCGCCGACCCGCAGCAGCGGCTTCTGCAGTTTCGCCGGCGAGTATTGCTGCATGATGCCCGAGGCGCCCTTGCCGCAGATGACGCCGCGGTTGACCGGGTGGTTCGGGTTGCCCTCGATGAAGCGGATGCCGCCGTCCTTTAGGTGCACTTTGATGCCGCAGCGGCAGGCGCACATGTAGCAGGTCGTGGTCTTGACCTCGTCGGAGACGCGCGGCGAGGTGTCGACCGCCTCGTGCGGCGACCAGTAATCGTTCCACATTTCGGCGAATGTCATGGGCGTGTCTGGCTCGAATTGGCAGGCGTCACGCAGGGGACGGCAAGGGTCGCGCCGCGGCCGTCGACGCCCTGGCAGCTGCCGACCGGGATCGTCATCTCGCGGTAGGACGGGAAGTCGCGCCGGAAAACCGTGGTCTCACGCGGTGAGACAGCCATGGGCGATGACACCATGCTTCACCGCCGAATGCAACTCGGCCCGGCTGTACGAACTGTCGCGGGGCCGCGATCTCGATTAGGTTTCTGCCAAGATCGAGGAGGTGGCATGAGCGAGGAAGCGGCGGCAATCGACCTGCGCTCGGACACCGTGACGCGGCCCAGTGCCGGCATGCGGCAGGCGATGATGGCGGCCGAGGTCGGCGACGACCAGTACGGCGAGGATCCGACCGTCAATCGGCTGCAGGCACGGATTGCCGAATTGCTCGGCAAGGAGGCGGCGCTGTTCGTGCCGAGCGGCACGATGGCCAACCAGATCGCGCTGAAGCTGCTGACGCGGCCGGGCGAGGAGGTGATCCTCGGGCACGACGCGCACCTGATGTGGCAGGAAGCGGGCGCCGGGGCGGCCAATGCCGGCGTCCTGTTCAACCCGATCGGCAGCGGCGGCCTGTTTACCGCCGCCGAGTTCCGCGCCGCGCTGAAGCCGGCGGGCCACATCGTGCTGCCGGCGACCGGCCTCGTGGCGCTCGAAAACACCCACAATCTGGGCGGCGGCCGGGTGTGGCCGCAGGCCGAGGCGACGGCGATCTGCGCCGCCGCGCACGACGCCAGGGTCGCCACCTACCTCGACGGGGCGCGCCTGTTCAACGCCGCCTCCGCCTCCGGCGCGAGCCTCGCGGCGTTGGCGGCGCCGTTCGACCTCGTCTCGGTGGCGCTGTCGAAGGGGCTCGGCTGCCCGGTCGGCAGCCTCATCGCCGGCGACGCTGCGCGCATCGCGCAGGCGGTGCGGGTGCGCCGTATGTTCGGCGGAGCGATGCGCCAGGCCGGCATCCTCGCCGCCGCCGGCCTCTACGCCCTCGACCACCACCGGGGCCAGCTCGCCGACGACCACCGCAATGCCCGGCTGATCGCGGCGCGGCTGGCGGAGCTGCCCGGAGTCGAGCTCGACCTCGCGACGGTCGAGACCAACATCATCGTCTTCCGCCTCGGCCCCGCCCTGCCCGACGCCGCCCCCATCGTCGCGCTGGCCAAAGAGAGCGGCGTGCTGATCTCGGCCCTCGGTCCCCGCACCATCCGCGCCGTGACCCACCGCGACGTCGGCCGCGCCGCCTGCACCCGCGCCGCCGACCTCCTCGCCACCGCCATCCGCCAATCTCGCAGGATGGGCTGAGCGCAGCGAAGCCCATCGCCATGACGAGCTACCGCCGGAACATCGTCCCCGGCGCAACATATTTCTTCACCGTCAACCTCGCCGACCGCCGATCACGGCTACTCGTCGATGAGATCGACGCCTTGCGCGCCGCATTCCGCACGACGCGAGCGCGGCACGCGTTCACGCTCGATGCCATCACCGTGCTGCCCGATCATCTGCATGCGATCTGGACACTGCCGCCGGGCGACAGCGATTTCGCGACCCGCTGGAATTCGATCAAAGGCACGTTCTCGCGCCGGCTGCCACGCGTTGAGCCGGTGTCGATAAGCCGAAAATCCCGCCGCGAGCGCGGCATCTGGCAGCGCCGCTACTGGGAACATACCATCCGCGACGACGACGATTTCGCCCGCCACGCCGATTACATCCATTTCAACCCGGTCAAGCACGGCTATGTCGAGCACGTCGCCGACTGGCCATGTTCTTCGTTCCACCGCTTCGTTCAGCTCGGCCTTTACCCGATGGATTGGGCTGCCTCCACGCATGACGGCAAATTTGCTGAGCGCTGATGATCCGCCGGTGCAGACGTAGGATGGGCTGAGCGCAGCGAAGCCCATCGCACGGGCGGGGCGGCGATGATGGGCTTCGCTACCGCTCAGCCCATCCTACGAACTCGCACCCGCGGGGCAGATAACGTAGCGTGGGCTGAAAGCAGCGAAGCTCACAGATCACGCCCGAAAACGATGGGCTTCGCGATGCTCAGCCCATCCTACGC
>JBLMXS010000452.1:0-3794 GCA_050257895.1 Thiohalocapsa sp. | reverse complement strand
GCGTAGGCAAACCCGCAGCTAGCGGACGGGCGGGACCGGCGGCAGGGGCGCCACGCCCGGCAGCGGCGGCAGCAAGGCCCGCCATGCGTCGACCGCTGCCAGCCTGATGTATTCGCCGGTCAGCTCGTCATACTGCATGACGGCGTAGCCCTCCGGCACGCGGTACCACTGCACCGGGCGGATCGGCGGCGTGTGCGGCAGAGCCGGTTCGCCGACCCAGGTGCCGCTGACGAAGGGGCTGCGCAGATGCAGCAGCATGCCGCGGTCGTACGCGGTGTCCCACGGGCTGGGGATCGGCGCGTTGTAGGGCGGCGGCGCCATCATGACCGGCACCAGCGGCGGGCGCCGCACGTAGCGGTGACGCCGGAAATGGCGGACGTGACGGACGTGACGCACGTGGCGCACGCCGGGACAACGGCAGCCGGGGGCCGCCTTGGCCACCGGCACCGGCCCCGGTCCGTCGGCGTGAGCCGGCGCCGGCATCACCCCGGCCAGGAGCATCAAGCCGGCTATTACACTTAGCGGTCGCATCACTATTCTCCGCATAAACCTTACGGTTATGCTCCAGAACAGCGAATCAGCCGCGAAAGTCCATTCTTTTTTGCCTCAATCGCACCGCCGCGACCGCTGATCGGACCGCCGGTGTCGCGGCGGCACGCGGGGCGGAGGCCAGCGGTCCACCCCTTCGGCGGATCGAGGCCTCAGTCTTGTTCGCGCGTGGCGTGGAAGCCCAGGGCCGGCCACTCTTCGATCGTCGTCCGCAAATCCCAGCCGTTGCGCGCCAGGAACACCGGCACGCCGTCGTGGTCCTCGGCGAGAGCAGAGCCGTTGCGGTCGCGGAACCGCTCGAGGTCGGCGCGCTCGCCGTCGAGCCAGCGCGCGGTTTCGTAAGGCGCCGGCTCCAGTCTGGTCGCGAGACCATATTCCGCCAGGAGCCGCGCCTGCAACACGTCGAGCTGCAAGGCGCCGACGACGCCGATGACCCACTCGCTGCCGTTCGTCGGCTTGAAGACGCGCGTCACGCCTTCGTCCGCCAGCTGCGTCAGCGCGTGGCGCAGATGCTTCTGCTTCATGGGGTCCTCGATCTTGACCCGCCGCAGGATCTCGGGCGCGAAGCTCGGCAGACCGGTGACGCGGAGCTCGGCGCCCTCGGTCAGCGTGTCGCCGACCCTAAGGCTGCCGTGGTTGGGGATGCCAATGATGTCGCCGGGCCAGGCTTCCTCGGCGAGGTTGCGCTCGCGCGCCAGAAAGAACACCGGGTTCTGCACCGTCAAGAGGCGGCCGGTGCGCAAATTCTTGAGCTTCATGCCGCGCCGGAAGCGGCCCGAGCACAACCGCACGAAGGCGATGCGGTCGCGGTGTTGCGGATCGATATTGGCTTGCACCTTGAAGACGAAGCCGGCGACCGCCGGGTTCTCGGGCAGCACCGGCTGTGGCCCGTCGGCGCCCAGGGCCGGCTGCGGCCGCGGCGGCGGCGCCAGCTCGGCAACGCCGCGCAGCAATTCGCGCACCCCGAAATTATTGAGCGCGCTGCCGAAAAACACCGGCGTCAGGTGGCCCTCGCGGTAGGCGGCGAGGTCGAACGGCGGGCACAGCCCGCGGGCCATCTCGACCTGCTCGCGCAACGTCGCCAGCGCCGCCGGCGGCAGCCGCTTTTGCAATTCGCCGTCGTCGAGGCCGCGGCAGGCGATCGGCTCGACGGCGCGGTCGTCGGTGCCGCGCTCGAACAGCAAGAGGGCGTCGCCGAACACATCGTAGATGCCGAGGAAATCGTGGCCCATGCCGATCGGCCAGGAGGCAGGCGTCGTGTCGAGCGCCAGCGTCTGCTCGATCTCGTCGATCAGGTCGAACGGGTCGCGTCCCTCGCGGTCGAGCTTGTTGATGAAGGTGATTATCGGGACGTCGCGCAGGCGGCAGACTTCGAACAGCTTCTTCGTCTGCTCCTCGATGCCGCGGGCGGCATCGATCACCATGACGGCGCTGTCGACGGCGGTCAGCGTGCGGTAGGTGTCCTCGCTGAAATCCTGGTGGCCCGGCGTGTCGAGTAGGTTGAAGACCAGCCCGTCATGCTCGAACGTCATCACCGCCGAGGACACCGAGATGCCGCGCTCGCGTTCGATCGCCATCCAGTCCGAGCGCGCCCGCCGCCGCTCGCCGCGCGCCTTGACTTCGCCGGCCATCTGGATGGCGCCGCCGAACAGCAGCAGCTTTTCGGTCAGCGTGGTCTTGCCGGCGTCGGGATGCGAGATGATCGCAAAACTGCGCCGGCGCGCGATCTCGTCGGGAAGCGTGGACATCGATACCATTCAGAACCGGCGGGGATACCGCCGATATGGCGCGACAAACGCCAATTTCCAAGGCGGGCGCTGGGAGAGCGCCAGCTCCCCCTCACCCCGGCCCTCTCCCCGCAAGCGCCTCAAGCGGGGCGAGGGAGAGATGTCGCAGCGGCGTTCCCTCTCCCGCTCGCGGGACAGGGACAGGGGCTTCGACCGTTACGACAACAGCTTCTCCAGCCGCGTCGCGATCGCGTCGGCGGTGGTGTCGGGGGTGAAGGTGGCGGTGAAGCGGCCCTGCGGGTCCATTACGTAGACGACGGCGCTGTGGTCCATGTCGTAGCCGCCGTCGGCGCGCGGGTGCTTGGCGGAGTAGACGCGATACGCCTTCGCCGCCTCGGCGACCGCCTCCTTGCTGCCGGTCAGCGCGACGATCGGCACATCGAAGCTCTCGACATAGGATTTCAGCACCGCCGGCGTGTCGCGCTCCGGGTCGACCGAGACGAAGACGACCCCGACATCGTTGCGCTCGGCCTTGTTCAGCTTTGCGAACGCCAGCGCGATCTCGTTGAGCGTCGTCGGGCACACGTCCGGGCAATGGGTATACCCGAAAAAGACGAGATGCCATTTGCCGTTCAGATCGGCGTCGGTGAACGGCTTGCCGTTCTGGTCGACGAGGCGGAACGGGCCGCCAATGGCGCTGGACAACAGCGTTCCAGCGGCGCCTTTGGGATTATCCCACACCGCGTAGGCGAAGAGACCGCCGGCGACGAGGACGAGGAGCCCGGCCAGGACCACCGCGATCAGCGCAAAGCGCGACGAACCTGACGGGGTTGCAGTTGGGGGGGCCATTCTCAGGCCTCCTCAGTGATGCGCCGGCATCGGCGCCGGGCCGCCGGTTCCGTTTGCCTGGTTCGGAGCCTGGTGCGGCCCCATCGCGCCGACCGCCTCGACCGGAGCGGTCACCTGTTCGTCGCCGCCCTTGGCGAAATGCAAGGTCAGCGGGATCGACTGGCCGGGCTGCAGCCGCTGGTTGAGGCCGACCAGCATGATGTGGAACCCGCCCGGCTTCAGCGTCACCGCCTTGCCGGGCGGCAGATCGATGCCGGCCACCTGCCGCATCTTCATCACGCTTCCTTCCATTTTCATCTGGTGCAGCTCCGCCTTCTTGGCGACCGGCGTCGAGATGCCGGTCAGTCGGTTCGCGTCGGCGGCTCGCAGGGTCAGATAGGCGGCACCGTTCTCGGCCTTCGCCGGGGTGGCGCGCGCCCAGGCGTTCTCGATTGCGACAGGTTTCGTCTGGGCAAAGCCGCCTGTCGAGGGCAGGGCGGCCGCCAGCAGGCCACAGGCCAGCACGATGGCGGTTTTGGACGCGATTCTAGACATGGGGGTCTATCCTTGGCAGCGAGGCGTTGGATGGCGCGGCGGTCCAACAGTTCACGGCTGAATGATTGCGGATGCTAGGCGGCCGGCGGCGGACCGCGCGGCTGCGCTGCTGAAAAAGGGGCCGGCCGCCACCCG
>JBLMXS010000451.1:0-5053 GCA_050257895.1 Thiohalocapsa sp. | reverse complement strand
GCTGCACCTCGTCAACAATTTGGCGGTGCCGGTGTCGCTCTACAGCAGCAAGAGCTACTCCGCTTTCGCCGGCGTGCAGGACGCGCTGACGCAGTGGTGGTACGGCCACAACGCCGTCGGCTTTTTCCTGACCGCCGGCTTTCTCGGGATGATGTACTACTTCATCCCGAAGCAGGCGGACCGCCCGATCTATTCCTATCGCCTGTCGATCGTGCATTTCTGGGCGCTGATCTTCCTCTACATCTGGGCGGGGCCGCATCACCTGCACTACACCGCCCTGCCGGATTGGGCGCAGACGCTCGGCATGGTGTTCTCGGTGATGCTGTGGATGCCGTCCTGGGGCGGCATGATCAACGGCCTGATGACGCTGTCGGGCGCCTGGGAAAAGCTGCGGACCGACCCGGCTCTGCGCTTCTCGGTCACCGCCGTCGGGTTTTACGGCATGGCGACCTTTGAGGGCCCGGTCATGTCGATCCGCGAGGTCAACGCGCTCAGTCACTACACCAACTGGACGATCGGCCACGTCCATGCCGGTGCGCTCGGCTGGGTCGCCTTCATCACGTTCGGCGCGATCTACTACATCGTGCCGGTGTTGTGGCGCAAGGAGCGCCTCTATTCGCAGCGGCTGGTCGAGTGGCACTACTGGATCGCGACGCTCGGCATCGTCCTCTACATCGTCGCGATGTGGGTCGCTGGCATCATGCAGGGGCTGATGTGGCGGGCCTACGACCAGCTCGGCTTCCTGCAGTATTCGTTTGTCGAGATCGTCGCGGCGTTGCACCCGTTCTACCTGGTCCGCGCCCTGGGCGGCGCCTGCTTCCTCGCCGGCGCGTTGCTGATGGTCATCAATTTGTGGCGCACCGTGCGCGGCGAGGCGGTGGCGGCGCTGCCGGCGCAGCCCGCCCTGCAGGCAGCCGAGTGAGGGGCGCGGCGATGATCATAATCCGCCACTCCACCATTGAGCGCAGCGCGTTCCTGCTGTTGATCCTGACCTTGGTGACGGTGGCGATCGGCGGCCTCGTCGAGATCGTCCCGCTGTTCACGATCGAGACGACGATCGAGCGGGTCGACGGGGTGCGACCCTATTCGCCGCTCGAACTGGCCGGCCGCGACATCTATGTCCGCGAAGGCTGCTACCTCTGTCACAGCCAGATGGTGCGGCCGTTCCGCGACGAGGTGGAGCGCTACGGGCACTACAGCCTCGCCGCCGAGAGCATGTACGACCACCCGTTTCAGTGGGGGTCGGAGCGCACCGGCCCCGACCTCGCGCGGGTCGGCGGCAAGTATTCCAACGATTGGCATGTTGCGCATCTTTTGAACCCGCGTGACGTCGTGCCCGAATCGATCATGCCGAGCTACGCCTTTTTGGCCGAGCGGCAGCTCGACTCCAGCGCCATCGCGGCCCATCTGCGCGCCAACCGCGCGGTCGGCGTCCCCTACACCGACGCGATGCTCGCCAACGCGGCCGCCGACATGCGCACGCAGGCCAATCCCGCCGCCGACACCACTGCGCTGCTGCAGCGCTATCCGGGCGCGGTGACGAGCGGCAGCGGCGACGGCAGCGTCACCGAACTCGATGCGCTCGTCGCCTACCTGCAGGTCCTCGGCACCGAGGTGAAATTCCGCAACGTGACGCCCGAGGCTTTGCGCCAGTAACTGGCCAGGAGACGCAGGTGCAATTGTTCGATCTGGCGATGCTGGCGCGGCCGCTGGAACTGCTGCTGATGCTGGCGATCTTCACCGGGATCGCCTGGCGCGCGTGGTCGCCGGGTCGCCGCCGGCAGCACCAGGAGCACGCGATGATCCCGCTGCGCGACGATAATTGGCAGGCGATCGATGACTGATGTTCTGGGACCGCGGGCCCCAAGTCTTGATCCGATTGGCCCGCATGCGGGCGGGACACCCGCGGTCCAGCCTGAGCGCGATCCCGTTACCGCCGGGCTGACCACCGGCCACGAGTGGGACGGCATTCGCGAGCTCAACACGCCTTTGCCTAAATGGTGGATCTATACGTTTCTCGCCTCGATCGTCTTCGCGGTCGGATACTGCATCCTGTTTCCGTCGATTCCCTGGCTGCACGACCACACCACGGGCCTCCTTGGCTACAGCACACGGACGGCGTTGCGCGACGACCTCGCCGCCGCCGGCGAGCAACAGAAGGCGATGCGGGCGCGCATCGCGGCAGCCTCGCTCAACGCGATCCGTCGCGACCCGGAGCTGTTCGCCTTCGCGCAGGCCGGCGGCAACGCCGCCTTCGCCGACAATTGCGTGCCGTGCCACCGCGCCGGTGGCGCCGGCGCCAAGGGCTTCCCGAACCTCGCGGACGACGACTGGCTGTGGGGTGGCAAGCTCGCCGACATCCACCAGACGATCACCCACGGCATCCGCAACGCCGACCCCGACTCGCGGCAGTCGGCGATGCCGCGCTTCGGCCTCGACGGCATCTTGACGCCGGCCCAAATCGACGCCGTCGCCGACTATGTCTTGTCGCTGTCGTCGGGCAAGCCGGCGGCCGGCGAAGGGGCGAAGGTGTTCGCCGAGAACTGCGCCGTCTGCCACGGCGACAAGGGCCAGGGCAAGCGCGAGGTCGGCTCGGCGCGGCTCAATGACAAGATCTGGCTCTATGGGCACGACAAGGCGACGATCGTCGACGTCGTCACGCGCGCCCGCAACGGCTCGATGCCGGCCTGGGGTGAGCGGCTCGATCCAGTGACGATCAAGATGCTGGCGGTCTACGTCCACGCCCTCGGCGGCGGCGAGTGACGATGCCGCTCGATACGCTGCGCGACCCCGACCCCAATCCTTCCCCGCCTGCGGGGGAGGAGGAAAAGGCACGCTCCCCCGCAGGCGGGGGAGGGCAGGGTAGGGATGCGGCGGTGCCGGCTGCAGACGGCGAGCGGCTCTACGCCAGCCGCGTGCGGGTCTACCCGCGCGCCGTCAGGGGGCCGATCCGGCGGATCAAATGGGCTGTGCTTGGGCTCTGCCTCGCGGTCTACTATCTGGCGCCGTGGCTGCGCTGGGACCGCGGCCCGGGCCATCCCGACCAGGCGCTGCTGATCGACCTGTCGAGCCGGCGCGGCTATTTCTTCGCGGTCGAGATCTGGCCGCAGCAGGTGTACTACCTAGCCGGCTTGATGATCCTCGCCGCGGTGGCGCTGTTCTTCGTCACCAGCATGTTCGGCCGCCTGTGGTGCGGCTACGCCTGTCCGCAGACCGTGTGGACCGACCTGTTTCTGCTGACCGAGCGGCTGATCGAGGGCGATCGGGCGGTGCGCATTCAGCGCGACCGCGCCCGCTGGACCGCCGGCAAGCTGGCGCGAAAGGTGGTCAAGCATGCCGTATGGCTGGTCATCGCCGCGCTGACCGGCGGCGCCTGGGTCATGTATTTCTACGACGCGCCGAGTTTGGTGCACGACCTCGTGCACCTGCGACCCGCCGGCGGCGCGCTGTTCTTCATCGGCCTGTTCACCGCGACCACCTACCTGCTTGCCGGCTGGGCCCGCGAGCAGGTCTGCACCTATATGTGCCCGTGGCCGCGTTTCCAGTCGGCGATGGTCGACCGCAACACGCTGACCGTCATGTATCGCGCCTGGCGCGGCGAGCCGCGCGGCAAGATCCGCAAGGGCGGCCTCTTGCAGGCGCATGGCGACTGCATCGATTGCCGCTCCTGCGTGCATGTCTGCCCGACCGGCATCGACATCCGCAACGGGCTGCAACTCCAGTGTATCGGCTGCGGCCTGTGCATCGACGCCTGCAACGAAGTGATGACGCGGCTCGGGCGGCCGCAGGGACTGATCGCGTTCACCAGCGAGGTGATGCGCGAGGACGCCGCGGCAAGCCATCCGGTGGCCGATCTGCGTCAGGCGCTGCGGACGGCGCTGCTGCGGCCGCGCACGGCGGTCTACAGCGTGATCCTCATCCTCGGCAGCGCGGCTTTGCTGGGGTCGCTGCTTGCACGCAGCAACCTCGGGCTCAGCGTCCTTGCCGACCGCTCGCCGCTCTACGTGCAATTGTCGGACGGCGCCGTCCGCAACGCCTACACCGTCAAGATCGTCAACATGGAGGCGCACGAGCGGCAGTTCGTGCTGACCGTCGGCGGGCTTCCCGCGGCGCGGCTCGCCGTCATCGGCGCCGAGGGCGGCGACCGTCCTGCCGCCTCCGGCGCGACCCTCGCCGTCAGGCCCGACAGCGTCGGCACCTATCGCGTCCTGCTGCGCGCACCGCCCGGCACGGTCGACGGCGAGGCGCCGCTCGCCTTCACCGTGCGGCCGAGCGACGGCAGCTCCGGGCCGGTGACGCAGCGGGCGGAATTTCATGCGCCGCGACGCTGAGCCGATGGCGCGGCATTCCTGGATCCCCTGGCTGTTCCCGGCGGCGATGCTGCCGGTGCTGCTGGCCAATGCGGCGCTGATCTTTTTCGCGGTGCAGTCGAAGCCGGCGCTGGTCGACGCCCACCCGTTCGAAGATGGCCGCACCTACAACCGCGTCCTGGCCGCCGCCGCTGCGCAGGACCGGCTCGGCTGGACCGCGACGTTCGCGCTGCCGGAATCAGCCGGCGCGCCGGCGCCGGTCGATGTCGCGATCCGTGACCGCGCCGGGCAGCCGGTGCGCCGCCTGATGGTCGAGCTGCTGGTCGAGCGGCCGGTCGGGGCGCAGCCCGACCGGCAGCTGCCGCTCGCCGAAACCGCACCGGGCCATTACACCGCGATGCTGACGCTGCCGTCGGCGGGGCAGTGGCAGTTCACCGTAACGGCGCGGCACGGCGCCGGCGCGTTTGTCGAGGTGCGCCGCGTGGTGCTGCGATGACCTCGCTCGCCGCGCCGCAGCCGGCGGCCCCCACCCAGGCTGCGGCTGAGGCTGGGGCTGAGGGGGTCTGCGCCCATTGCGGCCTGGCGCTGCCGCCGGCTGCATCGCGCTTCTGCTGCGCCGGCTGCGCCGCGGCGTACGAACTGGTGACGCGGCTGGGGCTCGGCCAGTTCTACGCGCGACGCAGCGAACCCGCCGCGGCGCCGGCCGGCCTCGACGAGGAACAGGAGGACGGCGCCGTCCTCCC
>JBLMXS010000450.1:0-3543 GCA_050257895.1 Thiohalocapsa sp. | reverse complement strand
TCGAGACCGCGGGCGCCGCGGTAGCCGGCCCCGCCGCCGGCCCCGGAGGCGGCTGCGGAGGGCTCCTTCAATTCGCCGCCGCCGCCGGTGACGCGGGCGGTGGCGGCGACCTCGGTGCCCTTGATCTTGGCGATCATCTGCTCAACCGGGCCGCCCGGCGCCGCCTGCACGATGAAGAAGTTGACGACCATGATCGCGAACAGGGTCGGCAGCATCAGCGCGATGCGCCGCAACGCGTAGGCGATCATGCGACTCGCCCCGTAGCGGCGTCATTGCGAGGCGCGAAAGCGACGAAGCAATCCTGATGTACCGCGGTGGGATTGCTTCGCTGCGCTCGCAATGACGTGCTGTGCGTCGTCACTTGGCGTCACTCTTCTTCGCTTCGCCCTTTTTCGCCTCGATGGTCTGCTCGGCCTTCGGATCGACCCACCAGGTGTCGAGCCCGACGCCGTATTTCGGCGAGACCTGCGGGCGGTGGAACTTGTCCCAATACGCCACCCAGAACGACGTGTTGTGGAAATTGGGGATGACGTAATAGCCGTATTGCAGGACGCGATCGAGCGCATGCGTGTGGGCAATCAGGCTGGCGCGGTCGGGTGACTTCACCAGCTGTTCGATCAGCGCGTCGATCACCGGGTTCTTGATGCCGAGGAGGTTGCGGCTGCCTTGCTGGTCGGCTGCCTGCGAGCCCCAGTATTCGCGCTGCTCGTTGCCGGGCGACAGCGACTGGCCGTACACGACGACCGCCATGTCGTAATCGAAGGTATCCATCCGCCGCTGGTATTGCGCGGTGTCGACGAGGCGCACGTTGGCGGTGATGCCGAGCCGTTTCAGGTTCTGCGCAAACGGCAGGACAATCCGCTCCATCTGCGGGTCGCTGAGCAGGATCTCGAACTTGAACGGCTCCCCGGTCTTGTCATTGACCAGTTGCTCGTTCTTGAAGCTCCAGCCGGCTTCCTTCAGGAGCTTGACCGCGTCGCGCAGCCCGTCGCGGATCGTGAACTTCCCCTCGTATTTCGGCGGGTTGTATTCCTTGGTGAAGACCTCATCGGGCACCTTGCCGCGGAATGGTTCGAGGATCTTCAGTTCCTCGCCCTGCGGCTTGCCAGTCGCCGCCAGCTCGGAATTGTCGAAATAGCTGCGGGTGCGCTTGTAAAGACCGTAGAACAGGTTCTGGTTCGACCATTCGAAGTCGAAGGCGTAGGCGAGCGCCTGCCGCACAAGCGGGTCCTGGAACAACGGGCGCCGCAAATTATAGCCAAAGCCCTGCATGCCGCTCGGCAGCTGGTTGGGGATCGCCTCCTTCTTGATCAGCCCCTGGCGCAGGGCGGGGCTCTCGTAGCCGGTGGACCACGCCTTCGATGAATTCTCGACGCGCACGTCGTATTGGCCGGCCTTGAAGGCTTCGAGGGCAATCGTCCCATCGCGGTAATAGTCGTAGCGGAGCGTGCCGATATTGTTGCGGCCCTTGTTGACCGGCAGGTTGGCGCCCCAGTAATCGGCGACGCGCTGGTAGGTGATCGACCGGCCCGGCTCGACCGCGACGACCTTGTAGGGGCCGCTGCCGAGGGGCGCGTCGAGCGTCGTCTTGGTGAAATCGTGCGTCGACCAGTATTTCTGCGACAGCACCGGCATCTCGCCGAGAATGACCGGCAGTTCGCGGTTGTCGGCGTTGCGGAATGTGAAGCGGACGGCGTCCTCCCCCTCCACCGCCACCTTGCTGACATCGGCGTAATACGAGCGCCAGATCGGGCTGCCCTTTTCGCGCAATGTCTTAAAGGTCCACACGACATCGGCGGCAGTGAGTGGCGAGCCGTCTTGGAAGCGGGCTTCCGGGCGCAGCGTGTAGAGCACCGAGAGGCGGTCGGGCGCGACCTCGGCGTTCTTGGCGACGAGGCCGTATTCGCTGCCGGCCTCGTCCTGGGCCGAGACCATCAGCGTGTCGAAGGTCCGGCCGATGCCGGCGGCGGGGACGCCCTTGATGATGTATGGGTTGAGGTTGTCGAACGTGCCGATCGCCGAGAACTTCATCGAACCGCCGTTCGGGGCGTCCGGATTGACGTAATCGAAGTGCTGAAAATCGGGGCCGTATTTCAATTCGCCGAACAGCGACAATCCGTAGCCGCCGGTGGCCGCGGCGGCGACAGCAGCGAGCAGCACAACACCGCCGGCCGCAGCGCATAGCCCCGACGGCCGCAGAAGCGTCTTCCTCAATCCCATCAAAAATCTCCCTCACGGCGAGGAGCACCCGAAGGTGCCGCTGCAAACGGGCAAGATGATGATGCAGTCTTGTTACAGCCGGTTCACCGGGCTAACAACGCCAGCGCCTGTTCGTGCGCGCGGCGATCGCCGGCAACGACGACGCGGCCGTCGGAGGCGATCGTCAGGGGTCTGCCGCGCCAGTCGCTGGCGATGCCCCCGGCGCCTTCGACGATCGGCAGCATCGCGCTGAAATCGTACGGCTTGAGGCTCGCCTCGATGACGAGGTCGATAAAGCCGTGCGCCAACAGGCCGTAGGCATAGCAGTCGGCGCCGTAGCGCACCAGCTTGGCGGCGCCGCGGACGCGGCCGAAGGCGGCGGTATCATCGCCCTCGAACATGTCCGGGCTGGTCGCGAACACCGTCGCGGATGTCAGCGCCGGGCAGGCGCGGGTATGGATCGCGGCGCCGTTGAAGATGGTCGGACGACCGCGCGCGCCGGTCCAGCGCTCGCGCAAGATCGGCTGGTCGATGACGCCGAGCAGCGGCCGGCCCGCCTGCGCCAGCGCGATCAGCGTGCCGAACAGCGGGACGCCGGAGATGAACGACTTGGTGCCGTCGATCGGGTCGAGCACCCAGACGAACTCGGCGTCGGCCCGCTCCGGCCCGTATTCCTCGCCGATGATGCCGTGCGTCGGGAAGCGCGCCGCGATCAGCGCCCGCATCGCCGCCTCGGCGGCGCGGTCGGCTTCCGTCACTGGGGACAGGTCGGGCTTGTCGTCGACCGCCAGGGGTTGGCGGAAATAGGGGCGGATCGCCGCCGCCGCCGCGTCGGCGAGCTCGGCGGCGAGGGAGAGAAAGCGGTCGAGCGCGACCACGATTCTCCTATTTAGTCGCGTTTGGTCCGGCCGGCGGGTTGGCGGGGACGCCTGCGGGAGCCTGCTGCGCCGGGGCTGCGCCGCCCGATTTCTCCGGCGCCGCCGGCGCCTTCTCACCCGTCTTGCCGGGCGCGGGGGTGGCCGCGCCGGCGGGTTTCTTCTCCTCCTGCTTCGCCGCGGCGGCGGCTTTCTCCTTGGCCTGCTTCAGCATCTCCTCGCCGTTCGGGCCGAGCGTTTCGAGATAGGCGATGACGTCGGCGCGGTCCTGTTCCTTCGGCAGGCCGGGGAACGACATCTTGGTGCCCTTGGCGAACTCCTGCGGCTTGAACAGCCACTCGTTCAGCTTGTCCGGGTCCCACTTCTCGCTCTTGTGCGCCGCCAGCGCCTGCGAGAACTGGTAGCCCGGCACGGCCGCGATGTTCTCTTCCATCACGCCGAACAGGTTGGGGCCGATCTTGTTCGGCTC
>JBLMXS010000449.1:0-6951 GCA_050257895.1 Thiohalocapsa sp. | reverse complement strand
GTGCGCACCGTCGTGCGCACCGACAGAGGTGGGTTGCGGGCGACCTGCGCCGCCAGCTCGCGCGCGACCTCGAGGTGCTGGCCCTCCGGCGCCAGGCGATTGATGAGGCCGGCGGCGGACGCCTCCTCAGCGGTGAAGAAACGGCCGGTCAGCGCCACCTCGTCGCCGAACGCGCCGGCGCTGCGGTACTGGAACAAGGCCCAGTAGCGCGAGGCGCCGAGGCCGCGCGAAGTCTCGGTCAGCTGGAAGCGGGTGCCCGCGGCGGCGACGATCAGGTCGCATTCGAGAGTCAGGCCGAGCGCCAGGCCCAGGACATAGCCGTGCACCGCCGCGATGACCGGCTTCCAGTTGACCGAGCGGGTCAGCAGATCGGCGGAATTGGTGCCCCAGCCTTGGGGGCCGCCGAGCTTTTCGAATTCGTCGCGGCTGCGCAATTGCCGCTGCCGCACATCGGCGCCCGACGAAAAGGCGCGGCCCTTGCCGTTGAGGATCGCCACCTCCGCCTCGGGATCGAGGTCAAAGCGGCGCAGCGCCGCGGCCAGCTGCGCCACGACCTCGTCGCTGACGGCGTTGAGCTTGTCCGGCCGGTTGATGGTGATCGTCGCGATCTGATCGGCGCAGGAATATTCGACGAAATTCTGCTCGTCCGCGTCCACCGCTGCCTCCAGCAAACTGCCCCGCCTCCGGGTCCAGACGGGGCAGCTTGCGAGGCGGCGGCCGAGCTGTCAACGCCGGCTCCGCCGCCGGGTTGAGGCTCGATTCCGCTCAGACCCCGTTCAGACGACGTGGAAGAGGTAGAGCAGGATGATGATCGGTATCGGGATCCCGAGCAGCCACAGCAGTACGCCGCGCATGGTTTGTCCCTCCATTTTTGGATTACGAGAGGCCGCTTATTTCTTGCCGACGACCTCGCGCACTGCGTCCTTGGCGTGACCGACGGCGCTACGGGCTCGTCCTTCTGCCTTTTCAGCCTTGCCTTCCGCCTCGGTATGGCGGTCGCCGACGAGCTGGCCCGCCTTTTCTTTTACCGTTCCACTGGCCTTTTTCAGGCCACCTTTGACCGTTTCCTTGTCCATTTGCATGCTCCTCGGTTTTACTTGGTTAAAAACAGGCGCGGCAGCGGCGCGGTTCCGGCATGCAATCGTATGCGAAATCCGCGGCCCTGCGGGAACTTACTTCCCGGATCCGGTGTCGGTTGTCGTGGAGATGCCCTGGGACACGCCCTGGGAGGTCCCCTGGACATGGTTTGGAGGACGATATGCAACGCAGCACGCTGATAATGGCCGCAATCGCGGCGCTGATCGCCGCGGGCGCGACAGCGTCCGCGGCTGAACGGGAGGTCGTCAACGGCGTCACGATCCTGCGTGGCCGAACCCCGGTCGAGGAGCCGGGCGGCGGCGTCGGCGGCGCGAACGCGCTGCCCGGCGGCGGCAGCGGCAGCAGCATCTACCTGATCGACCGGAGCGGCGTCCTCAATGAGCTGCATACCGGCAGCGCCAATGCCGGCGGCCAGATCGGCAACCTGCCGCCGGGTGCCGGGCGATAAAGCTCTACGACTTGCCGGCGCTTCTCGGTCCCCTCCCCCGCAGGCGGGGAGGGCACACCTGCCGCCCCGGTTGCGCGGCCTCAGTATCGCAGCCTACTTCACCTCGACCAGCTCGATTGCCTCGCGGCTCGGGCCTTGGATCATCACGGCGCGGGTGTCGCCGAGCGGGTACGGGCCGTCGAGGAACCGCACCCCCTCTTTGCGCAATTTCTCGACCCAGGCGTCGAGGTCGCCGACGCTGAGGCCGATATGGTCCTGCATCTGGCCGCGGCTTGGGGCGAGCGGCCGGTCTCCCTGGTTCATGTACCAGGTCAGGACAACATCGCCGAATTCGACGCCCGCGCGCGGCGTGCGAAACATGCCGTCGCGGTTGAGGGCCGGCCAGGTGCGGTCGGCGCCGCGCTCGACGCGGCAATTGTCGTCGCCGAGGTCGGTATCGGCAAAGCCCTGGCGCACCGGCGCGTTGAGGTGCGTCTTGTACCATAAGAGGGCGCAGAATGGCTCTTCGTGCCACATATGCACGTGGTTGAAGCGTTCGGCCTGATAGTCGCCCGCGATCTCGAACAGCGCATCCTCCGGTCCGCCGGACATGTAGGCGAAGCCGCCTTTGTGGGTCGGCTCAACGCCGCCGGCGCGCGCCTCGGCGATCTGCGCCTTGGTGAGGCCGAGGGTGTTGCCGATCGACGGCCAGGTGTCGCTACTGATCAGCACCGTGCCGCCTTCCTCGGTGGTGTAGAGCGGCCGCATCGTCACCTCGGCGCGTTGCTTGAACGCGGCGACGGTGGCCTGCGCATCCCGGACGTGCCAGCCGAAATGCCAGATCGCGCTCTGCGGCTCGCCGGGCGGCGGCGCCTCGACCTTGTCGAACAGGATCAGCACATCGTTTGGCGACGCCAGCGCCGGCAGATGGCCCCAGCGCGTCTTGCGGGTGGACGGGAACTGCCGAGTATAGAAATCGATCGCGGCGTCCGGGTCGACCGAGCGCAGATGCAGATGGTGAAATCCGGGCGTCGGCAGCATCGGGGCGTCCTCCTTCGCGATTTCGCGAACTATGATCCGGCGCGGACGGAAATCAACCCGCGTGCCGGCCGCGAAGGCCTAGTCGGCCGCAGCCGCGGAACTTCGTGCCGCTGCGGTCGTTTATGGCGATCCGCTCACCAGCGTGGAGGATCATCGGCTGGACGAGGTGTCGGTGCTATCGCCACGCGCTCCGCCGCGTCGGGCGCCCGCAGGGGCATTTACCGTCGGCGCCGATCCCGCCGCACCGTTCCGTGCGTCCGGCGCCCCGGCGCCGCGCATCGTCGTCGGCGACAGCGACCCGGAGACGCGCGACCGCTTGCACCGGGTCCTCGCCTCTGCCGGCTGCCAGGTTGAAATTGCCGGCGACGGTCGCGATGCGCTGGCGGCGGCATTGCGCGCGCCGCCGGACCTGGTGGTCGCCGACGCCGATCTGCCGCGGCAGCACGATTATGCGCTGTTGCGCCAGTTGCGCGCCGGCGATGCGACCAGCCATGTGCCGGTCATCATGCTGTCTGCGGCGCCCGACGAGGCGACCCGCCGCAACGCGATCGCCGCCGGCGCCGACGATTGCCTGGCGAAGCCGTTCAAGGCGCGCGAGCTGTTGTCTCGGGTCGGCCTGCATCTGGCGATGGCGGGTGTGGAGCGCGACGCCGGCGCCGCGCTGCGCGCGTCCGAGGGCCGCCTGGCGGAAGTGCTGGAGGCGATCGGCGAGGCGGTCTACGCGATGGACGGCGACGAGCGCATCCTCTTCGCCAACCACAAGGCCCTCGAATTCTGGGGCAAGCGCAGCGAGGAGGTGATCGGCCGGCGCCTCCTCGAACTGTTTCCCGGGATCGAGCGGGGCGAACCTTATCAGGCCTATCGCCGGGTGCGCGAGACCGGTACGCCGCTGCATCTCGAAACGCACGCGCCGGCAATCGGCAACCGATGGATCGGGCTCGACGTGCATCCAGCCAGGCATGGCGGCCTCGTCGTCGCCTTCCGCGACATCGACGAGCGCAAAGAGGCCGAGGTGCGCCTGCGGCAGAGCGAAGAGCGCTTCCGGCTGATGCTCGAGGCATTGCCGGACAAGGCGTTCGTCGCCGAGTACTACAACCAGCCCCTGCGCGACTATGTCGGCACGCCGATCGGCCCGGCGCCGGCCGACCGCTCCGCGTTGCATCCGCCGCAGGACCGCGAGCGCGTCGACCGCGCCCGCGCGCGAGGCTTTGCGGCCGGCGAGGCGTTCGCCGTCGAGGCGCGGATGCGACGCCACGACGGCCTCTATCGCTGGCACCGCATCAGCAACAGGCCGGTGCGGGTGAACGGCGAGATCGCGTTCTGGCTCGGCACCGCGGTCGATATCGACGATATGCACGAAGCCAACACGCTGCTGGAGTGGCGCGTCGCCGAGCGCACCGCCGAGCTCGAAGCCGCCAACCGCCGCCTGGCCGCGCAGATCGACGAGCGCGAGAAGGCCGAGGCGCAGCTCCGCCGGGCGCAGCGGATCGAGGCGGTGGGCCAGCTGACCTCGGGCGTGGCGCACGATTTCAACAACCTGTTGACCGCGGTCATGGGCAATCTCGAATTGCTCGAGGCGCAGCTCGCCGGCAACGACCGCGCGCGGCGGCTGGTCGCGGCGGCAATGACCGCGACCGAGCGCGGCGCCCGCCTGACGGCGCAGCTCTTGGCCTTCTCGCGCCAGCAGCAGCTGCGGCCGGAGGCGGTCGACCTCAACCGCATCGTGGGCGATCTCGGCCCGTTGCTGCACAGCACGATCGGCGCGACGATCCGCATCGAAACGCTGTCGTCGCCGGAACTGTGGCCGGCGATGGCCGACGTCGGGCAGATCGAGCTTGTGCTGCTCAACCTGGCGATCAACGCGCGCGATGCGATGCCGAGCGGCGGCGCCATCACGATCACCACGGAAAACGTGACGCGGGGGCCGCCGTGCCGTCCGGAGGAGCCACCGCCGGGCGAGTACGCGATGGTCGCCGTCGCCGACACCGGCAGCGGCATTCCGCCCGACATCCTCGACAAGGTGTTCGACCCTTTTTTCACGACGAAGGAGGTCGGCAAGGGGTCCGGCCTCGGCCTGTCGCAGGTGCTCGGCGTGGCGCACCAGCTGGGTGGCGGCGTCGCGATCGAGACGCGCCTCGGCGGCGGCACGACGGTCCGCGTCTTCCTGCCGCGGGTGCGGGCTCGCGGCGCCGGCGCCGGGACCGGCCGCGGTATGGCCCATGGCGGGCCGCTGGCCGACCGGCAGAGCCGCCACAGCCGGCTCGTCCTCTTGGTCGACGACGACAGCGACGTGCGCGCGGTCACCGCCGCGATGCTCGATGCCGCGGGCTATCAGGTGATCGAGGCCGGCAGCGCCGGCGCCGCCCTGGAATGCCTGGAGCGGCAGGGCGGCGACGTGGCGCTGATGGTCGCCGACATTGCCATGCCCGGGATGAGCGGCGTCGAATTGGCGCACGCGGCGCGGCTCGGCCGGCCGGCCCTACCAGTCGTCTTCATCACCGGGTTCGCCGGCGCCGCCCTGCCGTTCGCCGAGGCGCGACCGGGAAGCGGCGTCGAGCGCCTCTTGCGCAAGCCGTTCCGCGCCGCCCAGCTGGCCGCGGCCGTCGCCGGCGCCCTCGAGGAAGCAGAAGAGCGCGGGATGCCGGGGAGCGCATAGTTCTCTTGGAACGGCCGGCCTTCGGCCGGTATGCCGGCGGGGACGCCGGCGATCCAAGCCGACGGGTTCGGACCGCCGGCATCTTGCCCGCACTGCGGCCGAGACTGCCGCGGTACCGCCGCAACGGTCAGGCGATCATCTGCGGCACGACGAGGAACAGGTCGGTGTCGTCAGTCTGCTCGCCGGCGGCGGTGATGAGCGCATGCGCCTGGCCGCGATGATGCGTCTGGTGGTTGAAGAAATGCGCCACCAGCAGCCGCTTCGGGGCGCTGATCTCGCGCCCGGCGGCGCCGCTGAACCAGGTCAAATCCTGGCCCAGCCACGCTTCGTCGATGCTATCGGCCCATCGGCTTATGTCGGCGTCGGCATGGTCCCGGGCCTGGCGCAATTCGTCCCAGCCCGCGATGAAATGGTCGCTCTCCTTGATCGGCGTCTGCGGCCGCTGCCAGCTGTCGAAGCGACTCATCCACTGGTTGTCGCCCCACAGGATGTGGACCAGCGTGCCGTGGATCGAATGCCAGAACGCGCCGCGGTCGCGCCGCCGCTCCTCCTCGCCGAGCCGGTCGGCGGCGGCGTAGAGGCGGCGGTTCATCTCGGCATTGTACGCGGCCATCGTGCGGACATAGGCGGAAGTGATCATCGCACCCTCCGATTGTGCAATGCAGCAAATGCGATATTTGCTCCGATCGGAGACTGCGGTCAAACTCCTAAGTTGCGACAAGCGAACGGAGAGAGACGCGATGCCCGAGGGACAGCGCCCGCGGCCGCAGCCGACCCCAGAGACGATGCATTTCTGGGAGGGGACGCGCGCCGGCGAATTGCGCCTGCAGACCTGCAATCAATGCAACAAGCCCTATTTCCCGCCGCGGCCGTTCTGCCCGCATTGCTCGTCGCGCGATGTCGCGGTGTTCCGCGCCACCGGGCGGGGCAGGCTCTACAGCTACGTCATCCACCACCGGGCCGTGCCCGGCTTCACGCCGCCCTACGCAATCGCCGTCGTCGAACTGGACGAGGGGCCGCGCCTGATGACCAACATCGTCGACTGCCCGCAGAGCCCGGAGGCGCTGGTCCTCGACATGGAGCTCGAAGTCGCTTTCGAAAAGCTCGACGACGAGATCACGCTGCCGTTGTTCCGCCCCTCTAAAAGCTGAATGGCGAAAGGCTGAGGAAACTCCGATGAAACCGAAATCGATCGCCATTGTCGGCGCCGCCGAGACCACCGAGATGGGCCGCATCCCCAACCTGTCGCAGATCGGCCTCCACGCCGACGCCGCACTCAACGCGATGCAGGACGCCGGCATCGGCCCCAAGGACATCGACGGCATCGCGACCGCCGGCGAGACGCCGGTGACGATCGCCCATTATCTCGGCATCACTCCCAAATGGGTCGACGGCACAGCGGTCGGCGGTTGCTCGTTCATGATCCATGTGCGCCATGCCGCCGCGGCGCTCGAAAGCGGCCTGTGCAAGACGATCCTGATCACCCATGGCGAGAGCGGACGCTCCGGCATCGCGCGCTCGCGGCCGGCGGTATCGCCGGGCAGCCTGGCGGGCCAGTTCGAGGTGCCATACGGCCCGATGGGGCCGCCGACCCTCTTCACGATCCCGGTGTTGCGCTACATGAAGACCTACGGCATCACCGAGGAACAGCTGGCGATGGTGGCGGTGGTGCAGCGCGAATGGGCGGCGAAGAACCCGCGTGCCACCTTCAAGGACCCGGTGACGGTCG
>JBLMXS010000448.1:0-3042 GCA_050257895.1 Thiohalocapsa sp. | reverse complement strand
CTGGCTCGCCGCTTCCCCCTGCTTCCCCCATTTCAGCGCGAGTGAGGGGTTTCTCCGTAAACCATTGATGACCTTGGAGCGGGCGATGGGATTCGAACCCACGACCCCAACCTTGGCAAGGTTGTGCTCTACCCCTGAGCTACGCCCGCTTCGCGGCGATGCATATCACATCCGGGGAGGGGCATTGCAAGGGTCGGGATCACGGCTGCGGCAGGCTGCTTCAAGGGCTGGCTACGGGCTTGCGCCGATGCCGCCGGCTGCGCATCGTGCCGATGATGCCGCCAGCAGCGCCGCTCACCCCCGACCAGCTGTTCGATCGCCTCGCCGCGCTCGGCATCGCGCAGCGCACCTACGTGCATCCGCCGGTCTTCACGGTCGCCGAGGCGGCGGCGGTGCGCGGCGAATTGCCGGGCGGCCATTGCAAGAGCCTTTTCCTCAAGGACAAGAAGGGCGGGCTGTGGCTGGTCGTCGCCCTCGAAGAGCGGCCGATCGACCTGAAGCGGCTGGCGGCGGCGCTCGGCGCGCCGCGCTTCTCGTTCGGCTCGCCGCAGCTCTTGTACGAGGTGCTCGGCGTGCGGCCGGGCAGCGTCACACCGTTTGCCCTCGCCAACGACGCCGCCCGCCGCGTCCAGCCCGTCCTCGACCAGGACATGCTGGCGCACGACCCGCTCAACTACCACCCGCTCGAAAACGACCGCACGACGGCCATCGCACCGGCCGATCTGCTGCGCTTTATTGCCGCCTGCGGGCACCGCCCCCGCATTCTCGATCTCGGCCCGCTCACGCCTGACTGACGCGCCGCTGACGCCCGACTGGCGGCGCTGGCAGCGTCGCCCTCGCGACGCTTGTCATCGCCCCTCTGTGCCATCATGTTTGAAGCCGAGCCTCCGGCACCTTTCGGGGAGAATTCCGCATGGCGAGTGATGGGTTGATCGGCGGCGCGGCCGCCGGGGCCGGCGCCGCGGTCGTCAAGGACGTCAGCGCGGCCACTTTCATGGCCGAGGTCGTCGATGCCTCGTTCGACCAGCCGGTCATCGTCGATTTCTGGGCGCCGTGGTGCGGCCCCTGCAAGCAGCTGGGGCCGATCCTCGAAAAGGTCGTGCGCGGCGCCAATGGCGCGGTGCGCATGGTCAAGCTCAACATCGACGAGAACCCCGAGATCGCGACGCAGATGCGCATCCAGTCGATCCCGGCGGTTTACGCCTTCAAGGACGGAAGGCCGGTCGACGGGTTTGTCGGCGCGTTGCCGGAGAGCCAGGTCAAGCAGTTCGTGCAGCGGCTCGGCGGCGGCGCCGCCGCGGGGCCGTCGCCGATCGAGCAGGCGATGGCGATGGCAAAGGAGGCGACGCAGGGGGGCGACCACGGTACCGCCGCCTCGCTCTACTCGCAGATTCTGCAGCGCGAGCCGGACAATGCCGAGGCAATCGGCGGGCTGGCGCGGGCGCTGGTCGCACGCGGCGAGCTCGCCCAGGCAAGCGAGCTGCTGCAGCAGGCGCCGCCCGAGCTGGCGAAGCACCCCGAGATCGCCGCCGCCGGCTCGGCGATCGAGCTGGCCGAGCAGGCGCAGAAGGCGAAAGGCTCGCTCGACGGGCTGCGGGCGCGGCTCGCCAAGAACCCGGACGACCACATCGCCCGCTTCGAGCTGGCGACGGCGCTGTTCGGCGCCGGCGAGCGCGAGGCGGCCGTCGACGAGCTGCTCACCCTGTTCAAGCGCGACCGCGAGTGGGACGAGCAGGCGGCGCGCCGCCAGCTCGTCAAGTTCTTCGAGGTGATGGGGCCGACCGACCCGCTGACGCTGAGCGCTCGGCGCCGTCTGTCCTCGCTGATGTTCTCCTAGCGTCGCCGGCGCATTGGGCGACGTGGGCGCAAGAGGGGGGCGATGAGGAGGCGATCCGGATGAGCGATCGGCCGAGCACCCGCGAGCCCGTGGTCCTGCCGGATTTGTTGCCGATCTTCCCGCTGACCGGCGTCCTGCTGTTGCCGCGCGGCCGCCTGCCGCTCAACATCTTCGAGCCGCGCTACCTGGCTATGACGCGCGACGCGCTGGCCGGCGAGCGGCTGATCGGCATGATCCAGCCGAGCGACGCCGGCGCCGCCCCGCCCGGCATGAGCCCGCCGGTGAGCGCACCGATGGGCGCGCCGGGCATCGCCGGCATGAGCCCGCCGGTCTATCCGGTCGGCTGCGCCGGCCGGCTGACGCAATTCAGCGAGACCGACGACGGCCGCTATTTGATCACGCTGACCGGCATCTCGCGGTTTCGCATCCGCGAGGAGCTGCCGCTGCTCTCCGGCTATCGCCGCGTGGTGCCGGATTGGGAGCCGTTCGCCGCCGACCGCCAGCGCGCCTCCGAGCCGAGCTTCGACCGCGAGCGGCTGCTGCACGGGCTCAGGGGCTATTTCGCGGCGCGCAAGATCCAGGCCGATTTCGAGGCGATCGACCGGGCGCCCGGCGAGTACCTTGTCACATCGCTGGCGATGGCCTGCCCGTTCGCGCCGAGCGAGAAACAGGCCCTGCTCGAGGCCCCCGATCTTGATGCCCGCGCGCAATTGCTGACCGCGCTCGTCGAGATGGCGGCGATCGAGCCGGGCGGCGACGATGGCGGCGGCGCCGGCGGCACCCGCCACTGAGCGACTGCGATCGATGGATAACGCCTCCGACCTTGATCCGAAGCTCCTCGAAATCCTGGTCTGCCCGCTGACCAAGGCGCCCTTGCGGTACGACCGTAAGGCGCAGGAACTGATCAGCGACGAAGCCGGGCTCGCCTACCCGATCCGCGACGGCATCCCGATCATGCTGGTCGACGAGGCCCGCCCGCTGCGCGACGAGGAGAAGGCACCGGTGCAGCGCCTGCCGCCGCCGGGCTCCTGATGTCGCACGCATCGCCGATGATGTCCCCACCCCAACCCTCCGCCGCAAGCGGGGGAGGGAGCAAGAACAAGCCCGCGTAGGCTGGGCTTCGCATCGCGAAGCCCAGCGTGTTCATGCGTGTCGGCGGCGAGTTCATGCGTGTCGGTGGCGAGTTCATGCGTGTCGGTGGCGTG
>JBLMXS010000447.1:0-2644 GCA_050257895.1 Thiohalocapsa sp. | reverse complement strand
ACATAGGCCATGCGGGCGAGCAACTCGCTGGTCGTGTATTTCTTCCAGCGGTGGCGGATTTCAGGGGTGAGGCGCTCGGGGTATTCGAGATACTCGCGCCATTGGATGATCTCGAAATACGCCTCGACGAGGGCGCGAAAGTCGTCGAGCCGCATGCGGTTGAGGTGCGGCATCGCGTAGGTCGGATGCTCCGGCGCGAGATGGGCCCAATCGATGTTGGAGTTGTGCGCCGGGTCGTCAGGGTTCCACGTTTCGAGCGTGCGCGGGTTCAAATGATGCCCGCTCCACGAATAGTAGTTGGCATGCGAGATCCAGATGACCGCATCGTCGGCGCCGGCCTCCCAGGCGGCCTTGATCACCTGGTCCGGGCGCTCAAGGTGCTCGGTGACGGCGGACAGCGCGATGAAGTCGATGCCAGAGGCCTGCAGCCGCGGGGCGACGTCTTCCATGTAGCCGGAATGGAGCCGGATATTGGGAAACGCCGCCATGATCTCGTCCGGCGTATAGGGGAAGGGGGCGTAGGACGGCCGGCTTAGATCGCGCAGCGCCCGGAAATCCGACACCTGCTCGGTGCCGACCATCGGATCGACTCCGGTGTAGCTGGCGGCGCCGCCGACGATGAAGGGTATCGAATGCGGCCCGCCGCCCATGCCGATG
Source organism: Thiohalocapsa sp. (assembly GCA_050257895.1). GTDB lineage: Bacteria > Pseudomonadota > Alphaproteobacteria > ATCC43930 > CGMCC-115725 > DATARH01. The sequence goes on along the minus strand of JBLMXS010000447.1, from coordinate 1,987 downwards.
TCGAGGATGTTACGGCCGCGATAGAGCGCGTGTTCGCGCGCCAAGCCGATCTCGAAGTAGCCCCACTCGTTGACGACGTCGATGATGGCACGCTGACGAGCGTCAAAGCGCGCCAGCGTTGCGGGCGGGATCTCTATTGCCATGAATTAATGCCGGTTGTGCCAATGGTCTCGATGTCATTCGGCGGCGGCGGCGCGCGGCGGTTCGGCGAGGTACTCGTGCATGATCTCGGCGAGATGCGCAACCAGCGCACTCATCTCAGCCTGCACCCGGTCGAACCCGGGTTTGCGCCGGTAGCTGCGCTCGTCCATGTAGAGCGCGCGATTGATCTCGATCTGCATGGCGTGGCGTCCGCGCCGCGGGGTTCCGTAATGGCCGGTCGTGAAGCCGCCGGCATAGGGCGCGTTGAGCGCGACGACAAAATTGCGCGCCGCGAGGAAGTCTCGCGCCACCTCGACGATGTGCGGCGCGCAGGCGGCGCCGTGGCAGTCGCCGAGGACGATGTCGGCGGCGGCCTGCCCGGCGCCGGCGCTCGCCGCCGACGGCATCGAATGGCAGTCGAGCAGCAGATAGCCGCCGAACGCCAGCTCGGTCTCGTCGACCAGCCGCCGCAGCGCCTGATGATAGGGCTGGTAGAGCGTCTCGACGCGGCGCCGCGCCTCGGCGAAGCGCAGCTTGCGGGCGTAGATCTCCTCGCCGCTGGCAACGACGCGGGCGATCGTGCCAAGCCCCATGCGCACCCGCGGCGAGCGGGCGTTGACAAAGCTCGGCAGTAGGTCGGCGAACATCGCCGGGTCGAGTTCCCATGGCTCGCGGTTGGCATCGAGATAGGCGCGCGGAAAACGGGCGGCGAGCAAGGGCGCGCCGACTTCGGGAGCGGCCGAGAAGATCTCGTCGACGAAGCAGTCCTCGGAGCGGCGCAGGGTGAGGGGGTCGAGCCGCGCCGCGGCAAGAAACTCCTCATTGTATTCGGCGCCACTGTGTGGCGAGGCGACGACGAGCGGCACCGCGCGCCGCGGCGGCTGCCGCAGGTCGAGGACGCGAGCGTCCACCGGTTGCTGGCGTCCTTGGCGATCCCCCTGGCGATCCATAGTGGAAGCTTAGTGAAGCGCTGTGGCGCTGTCATCTATACGAATATGCAGGAGGCCCCCAACCCAGCCCGCTTCCGCCGCTCCATCCCGCGTGCTAAATGCTTGCGGGGCTGGGCCTAGCGGTGGAGCGGGCGTGCGGCATCGGCTGCTGCAGCCCGGTTGTCGGTGATGGCGCGCATTCTCCTCGCGGAAGACGACGACCAGATGCGCGGCTTTCTCAGCCGCGGCCTGCGCCGCGCTGGACACGCGGTCGATGCGGTCGGGGATGGCGACACCGCGCTGGTTCGCTCGCGCGACGCCAATTACGACCTGCTGCTGGCGGACGTCGTGATGCCCGGGATCGACGGGATAGAGCTAGCGCGCCGGATGACCGCGAGGCAGCCGGGGATTCGCGTCATGTTCATCACCGGCTTCGCCGCCGTCGCGATGCAGGACGACCGGCTGGCGCCGCATCGGCCGCGGGTCCTCTCGAAACCGTTTCACCTGCGCCATCTGATTGCCGAAATCGAGGCGCTGCTGTCGCAATAGGAAGAGCGCCGGAGGAGCGCCCCGAGAGATCGGAAGCCCATTGAGCCGCATTGCTGCCCATCGCCGCCGCCGCACCCAGCCTCGCTTCCGCGCCTGGCTGGCGATCCTCGCCTTGCTGCTCGACACGCTCTTGCCGCCGGCTTTTCGGCGGCGGCGCCGTCCGCCGCCCCGCCGATCGGGTTCTGCGGCAGCGCCCCGGCGCCGGCGCACAAGTCGCCGCTGCCGACCGGCGCGCACTGCTTCTATTGCTTCGTCGCGCCGGTCGGGCTGGCGCCGCCGCCGATCCCGACCCTGCGCTTGCCGCAGGCGGTTGGCATCGCCTTCGTCTCGCGGGTCCGCCCGCGCATCGGGTGGCGGCCGGCCCCTTT
>JBLMXS010000446.1:0-6234 GCA_050257895.1 Thiohalocapsa sp. | reverse complement strand
TCCGCCGCGTCGATGGCGCGTCCGGCATCATCACGACGCTGGCCGGCACCGGCACGCCGGCCTACTCGGGTGATGGCGGGCCGGCGTCCGAAGCCGGCCTCGCCGAGCCGAACGGGCTTGCACTGTCGCGCGACGAGCGGCTGCTCTACGTTACCGATGTGGCCGACAACCGGGTACGGGTCGTCTACCTTGCCGCCGGCACGATCGCCACCTTCGCCGGTACCGGCGCCGCCGAGCATTCCGGCGACGGCGGCCCCGCGCGTGCGGCCGGGACGTTCGGCACCCGCGCCGTCAAGGTGGGATCCGACGGCACCGTCTACATTCTCGAGCGCCAGGGCAGCAGCCTGCGGGCCGTCGACCCGGCAACCGGGATCATCAGCACGATCGCCGGCACCACCGAGCGCGGCTATGCCGGCGACGGCGGCCCGGCGTTAGCCGCGGTGTTCGATGCGCCGAAGGAGATGGCGATCGACCGCGACGGTAGCCTCCTCATCGTCGATACCGAGAACCATGCGATCCGCCGCATCGACCGCAACACGGGGATCGTCACGCATGTCGCCGGCGGCCGTCAGGGCGGGGACGGCGACGGCGGCCCTGCGGCAATTGCAGGGCTCGACCGGCCGCACGGCGCCGTCGTCGGGCCCGACGGCGCCATCTATATCGGCGACACCAACAACCACCGCATCCGCAAGCTCGTGCGGCAATAGCAAGCCCTCCCCGTCGATCGGGGCTTTGCACATAAGCGGGTTGTCATTCCGGGGCGCAGCCGCAGGTTGCGAACCCATGAACACAGGCCTCTGCGATACATTCCCGGTTCGCCGCTGCGCGGCGCCCCGGAATGACGAGCTCTTGTGCAAAGCGCCACCTCGAGCCCCTCGATGGGGGAGGGTTTGCTGGTGGTCGCGCCGCTTCTGACAATTCGTCCAGCCAGTCACCCCGGCGCGCGCGCCGCTTGCGCTCGACCCGGCCGCGCGGCCACACTGCCACCGCTAACGGATTGTCGCGACGGCGGAGGACGAGATGCGCGTTGGGTTCATCGGGCTCGGCATGATGGGCAAGGGAATGGCGGCCAATCTGCAGAAGGCCGGCCACCACCTCACCGTCCACGACCTCAACCGGGCGGCGGCCGAGCCGTTCCTGGCAAAGGGCGCCGTGTGGGCCAATTCCCCGCGCGAAGTCGCCGCCGCCTCCGAGGTGATCTTCACCTCGCTGCCGGTGCCGGCCGATGTCGAGGCGGTGGCGCTGGGGCCCAATGGCCTCGTCGAGGGGATGAAGCCTGACACCGCGTTTTTCGACATGTCGACCAATTCCGTGGCGATGGTCCGCAAGATCAGCGCCGCGTTCGCCGAAAAGAACCTCTATATGCTGGATTCGCCGGTCAGCGGCGGCCCCGGCGGCGCCGCCAGCGGCAAGATGGCGATCTGGGTCGGCGGTGACGAGCAGCAGTTCAACCGCCACAAGAGCGTGCTCGATGCGATGGGCGACCAGGCGCGCTATATCGGCCCGATCGGCGCCGGCACGATCGCCAAGCTGGTGCACAACTGCACCAGCGCGGTGGTCGGCGTCGCGCTCGCCGAGGTCATGACGATGGGGATCAAGGCCGGGGTCGAGCCGCTCGACCTGTGGGAAGCGGTGCGCCAGGGGGCGACCGGCCGCGCCCGCACGTTCGACCGGCTCGGCAAGTTCCTGTCGTCGAGCTACGACCCGGCGGATTTTGCGCTGCGGCTGCTGCACAAGGACGTGTCGCTGGCGGTCGGGCTCGGCCGCGACGTCGGCGTCCCGATGCGCCTTGCCAACCTCGCGCTCGAGGAGTTGACCGAGGCGATGAACCGCGGCTGGCAGCAGCGCGACAGCCGGGTCGGCGGCCTCCTCCAGGTCGAGCGCGCCAAGATTCCGCCGCTCAACGTCGATCCCGCCAAGATCCAGGCGGTGCTCGACGCCGACCAGAAATAGCGGCTACCGCGCGCGGGCGCGCGCCTTGACGAGCTCCGGGGGCGGCGGCGGCATCGGCGCGGCGGTCACCGCGGGGGCGGCTCGGGCGATCTTGACGAGCGCCTGCGTCAGGCGTTCGACGCCGGCGAGGCGCTCCTTCTCGTCGTCCCAGCTGCGCAGGTAGACGAGCTTCTGGTCCGGCCGCAGCTTCAGCGTGCCGGCATGCTTCTGGATCAGCTCGACGAGCCCGCCCGGATTGGCGAAGCGGTTGCCGCGCAGCGTGACGACGGCGCCTTTTGGGCCGGCCTCGATGCGCTCGATCCCGGCCTCGCGGCAGCCCCGCTTGATCGCGATGATCTGCAGCAGGTTCTCGACCTCAGCCGGCAGCGGCCCGAAGCGGTCGATCAGTTCGGCGGCAAAGGCGTCGCGCTCGCGCCGGCTTTCGAGTTGGGCGATGCGCCGGTAGAGCCCGAGCCGCACGCCGAGATCGGCGACATAGCCCTCCGGGATCAGGACCGGCATGCCGATTGTGATCTGCGGGCACCATTCCTCTTCGGCCTCGCCGCCCTCGACACCGCCGGCGCTCTTTGCCGCGGCGACCGCTTCCTCGAGCATGTGCTGGTAGAGCTCGATGCCGACCTCGCGGATATGGCCCGATTGCTCGTCGCCCAGCAGATTGCCGGCGCCGCGGATGTCGAGGTCGTGCGTCGCCAGCTGGAAGCCCGCGCCCAGCGTATCGAGCGTCTGCATGACGTCGAGCCGGCGCTGCGCCGTTGCCGCCAGCTTCTTCTTCTCGGGCAACGTCAGGTAGCAGTAAGCGCGCACCTTGCTGCGGCCGATGCGGCCGCGCAGCTGGTAGAGCTGCGCCAGCCCGAACATGTCGGCGCGATGCACGATCAGGGTGTTGGCGGTCGGGATATCGAGCCCCGACTCGATGATGTTGGTCGACAGCAGGAGATCGTAGGCGCGCTCGTCGAACGCCGTCATCACGTGCTCGAGCTCGGCGGCGGCCATGCGGCCATGCGCGACGGCGACGCGGATCTCGGGCACCACCTGGCGCAGTTCCTCGCGCACCTCGTCGAGGTCGGAGATGCGAGGCGCGACGTAGAAGACCTGGCCGCCGCGGTCGCGCTCCCGCAGGATCGCCTCGCGCACCGTCACCGGGTCGAACGGCGTCACGAAGGTGCGCACCGCCAGCCGGTCGACCGGCGGCGTCGCGATGATGCTCATCTCGCGCACGCCCGACAGGGCCAGCTGCAAGGTGCGCGGGATCGGCGTCGCGGTCAGCGTCAGGACGTGGACGTCGGCTTTCAGCTGTTTCAGCTTTTCCTTTTGCGCGACGCCGAAATGCTGCTCCTCGTCGACGACGACGAGGCCGAGATGGGAGAAATGCACATCCTTGGCGAGCAGCGCATGCGTGCCGACAACGATGTCGATCTTGCCATCGGCGATCTCGGCCTTGACCTGTTTCGCCTCCTTGGGCGAGACCAGCCGCGACAGCTGTGCGATGCGCACCGGCAGCCCGACGAAGCGCTCGCAGAAGCTGCGGTAATGCTGCCGCGCCAGCAAGGTCGTCGGGACGATGACCGCGACCTGGCCGCCGGCAAAGGCCGCGACAAAGGCGGCGCGCAGCGCCACCTCGGTCTTGCCGAACCCGACATCGCCGCAGATCAGCCGGTCCATCGGCTTGCCGGCGGCCAGGTCGGACAGCGTGTCCTCGATCGCGCGCAGCTGGTCTTCGGTCTCGGGGTAGGGGAAGCGGGCGGCGAATTCCTCGTAGAGGCCCTCCGGTGGCGCCAGCGTCTCGCCGGGCCGCAGCTGGCGTTCGGCGGCAATGCGGATCAGTTCGCCGGCGATCTCGCGGATGCGCTGCTTGACGCGCGCCTTGCGCGACTGCCAGCCGACGCCGCCGAGCTTGTCGAGCTGCGCGCCGGCGTCCTCGGACCCGTAGCGCGATAGCACCTCGATATTCTCGACCGGCACGAACAGGCGGTCGTCGCCGGCATAGAGCACCTTGAGGCAATCATGCGGCGCGCCGGCGACGTCGAGCGTCTCCAGCCCTTCGTAGCGGCCGATGCCGTGCTCCGCGTGAACGACGAGGTCGCCCGCCGACAGGCTCGCGGCCTCGGTGATGAACTCGTCGAGGTTGCGGCGGCGCCGCGGGGTGCGCGCGAGCCGGTCGCCGAGGATGTCCTGCTCGCCCAGCAGTATCAGCGATGCGGTGCTGAACCCTTGCTCGAGCGGCAGGATCGCGAGGCCGGTCGCAGCCTTCGGCAGCTTCGACAGCGCCTTGCCGTCGGCGACGCGGCGCAGTTCCGCCAGCCCGCGCTCGCGCAATACGGTCGCCAGCCGGTCGGCCGAGCCTTCGCTGTAGGCGGCGATCGCGGTGCGCCGGCCGGCCCTGCGCTCGGCGTCGAGATAATCGCGCACCGCATCGAACAGGTTGACGCGCGGATCGGCCCGCTCCGCGGCGAAATTCCTCCCCGGCCGCGCCCCGGCATCGAACGCCCCGGCATCGAATGGACCGCCGCCATGCCCCGACCCCGGGTTGGAGTGGGGATCGTCGCCGGGCAATGCAAACGGCGACAATTGCACCACCGTCCGGCCCTGCAGCGCGCCCTGCAATTGCGCCTCGTCGAGGAACATCTGCTCGGGCGGCACCGGTCGGTAGAGCGGCGCTGTCGAGCGCGCCGCATTGGCGCTGATGTTCTTGCGGGCGGCGTAGAAATCGGCGATCGCGTCGAGCCGGTGGCGGCGCGCCTCCTCCGCTTGGTAGTCGAACGACACCGCGGCATCCGGCAGGTAGTCGAACAAACTCTCCAGCCGCTCGTAAAAGAACGGCAGCCAGTGCTCCATGCCGGCCTGGCGGCGGCCGGCGCTGACCGATTCGTAGAGCGGATCGTCCGGACCGGCGGCGGCGAAGGCTTCGCGATAGCGCGTGCGGAAACGGTGGATCGCCGCGTCGTCCAGCAGCAGCTCGCTGACCGGCCGCAGCGCGAACCCGTCGAGCGGGCCCGAGGAGCGCTGCGTCAGCGGGTCGAAGCTGCGCAGGCTCTCCAGCACCTCGCCGAAGAAGTCGAGGCGGATCGGCTGTTCGGCACCGGCCGGCCACAGATCGACGATGCCGCCGCGCACCGCATATTCGCCGGGTTCGCGGACCGTCTCGGTGCGGTTATAGCCGTTGTTACGGAAGAAGCTCTGCAGCCGGTCGAGCGGCATGCGCCCGCCCTTCCCCAGCGTCAGCACGCGCCCCTCGAAGAGCTTTCGCGGCGGCACAAGCTGCACCAGCGCGTTGACCGTAGTGAGAACGATGAGCGACTCCCTCCCCCTCGATGGGGACGGGACGGGGTGGGGGTGCTTCAGCCGCCTCGCCTCATCGCCGCCGGCACGAGCGGCGCCATCACTCCTACCCAAACCCTCCCCCATCGAGGGGGAGGGTTTTTCGGCGGCGAGCCGCGTCAGCGTGTCGATGCGGCGGCTGACGATCTCGCCGTTCGGCGAGACGCGGTCATAGGGCAGGCAGTCCCACGCCGGAAACGTCAGTACGTCGAGGCCGGGATGAAAAAACGACAGCGCCGCGGCAAACCGCGCCATGCGGCTGTCGTCGCGGCAGACATGCAGCCACGCCGGGACTCTGCTCTCGAGCAGCAGCCCTCCGATCGCCGCCGCGTCGTGTCCTTCGGGGGCGCCGTATAGCGTGACGCTGGCGGGACGCTCGGGCAGTGTTCGAGCGAGAGCGGCGAGTGGTGTCATGTCCTTACTCGATGACGTCATCGGCGCGCGCAAGCAGGAACGGCGGCACGGTCAGGCCGAGCGCCTTGGCGGCTTCGAGATTGATCACCAGCTCGAATTTCGCCGGCTGCTGCACCGGCAGATCGGTCGGCTTCTCGCCGTGCAGAATTCTCCCTGTGTAAGCGCCCACTTGCTCGTAGACGGCTGCATAATCGGTCCCATAACTCATGAGGCCGCCAGCGACAGCGAACTGGCGCGACTCGGCGCTGGCTGCGAGCGAATGCCGCACGCAAAGGGCCCCGATCTGCGCCGCATGCGTATACAAGAAGCTGTCGGCGCCCACGACAAGCCCGTCGGCGCGTATTTGCCGGAGCGCTTCGAAGGCGGCATCGAGCTCGGCATCAGTGCTGGCTTTGACCGTCTCAAAGCGTAGCCGCTTTGCTTGTGCCGCTTCGAGAGCATAGCCAACCATTCTGTCAGCGTTTGAGTTCCTCGGATTCATCATCAGGGCGAACGTCTTCGCCTGAGGAAGCATATCTGAAAGTAAGTCAATACGTTTCGGCACCAATT
>JBLMXS010000445.1:0-4953 GCA_050257895.1 Thiohalocapsa sp. | reverse complement strand
GACAAACAAGCGGCCAACCGCGACTGGGAAGCGATCTTCGCGATGTTCCGCCGCCGGCTGGGCGCGCCCTGAGGGAGGTGTTTCGATGCAGTTGAGCCGCGAGGAGTTGCTGCGCGCCTATCGCAGCATGGTGACGATCCGCCGTTTCGAGGAGCGGGTGCAGGAGGAATTCTCGAAGGGCGGGATCCCCGGCTTCGTGCATCTCTATGCCGGCGAGGAAGCCTCCGCCGTCGGCATGTGCATGCATCTGGGGCCCAAGGACTATATTGCCTCGACCCATCGCGGCCACGGCCATTCGATTGCCAAAGGCTGCGACGTCGTCGGCATGATGCAGGAATTGTTCGGCAAAGCGGGCGGGCTGTGCGGCGGCAAGGGCGGCTCGATGCACATCGCCGACCTCAATGAGGGGATGCTCGGCGCCAACGGCATCGTCGGCGGCGGCCCGCCGCTGGTGGTCGGCGCCGCGCTGACCGCCAAGACGCTCGGCACCGGCACCGTCGCGGTGTGCTTTTCGGGCGATGGCGCCTCCAACCAGGGCACCACCTTCGAGGCGCTCAACATGGCGGTGGTGCTGCAATTGCCGGCGGTCTTCGTGTTCGAGAACAACCAGTATGGCGAGGGCACCGGCGTCGGCTACGCGGTCGGAAGCCACGACATCGCCGGACGGGCGCGCGGTTTCGGGATGCCGGCCGTCAAGGTCAACGGCGACGATTTCTTTGCGGTGCACGAGGCGGCCTGGGAAGCGGTCGAGCGCGCCCGGGCGGGCGGCGGCCCGTCGGCGATCGAGGTCGACACCTGCCGCTTCTACGGCCACCATTCCGGCGACGCGCAGCTCTACCGCGGCAAGGACGAGGTCGCGCGCCTGCGCGCCGAGCGCGATTGCCTCAAGCATTTCTGCGCCCGCGTCACCGCGGCGGCGCTGCTCGACGCGAACGCGTTGGATGCGGTCGACAACGAGGTCGCCGCCCTGATCGACCGCGCCGTCGCCACCGCCCGCGACGCGCCATTGCCGCCGGAAGCGGCGCTGCTGACGGATGTGTACGTGTCTTACTGATCTCGAGTGAAAGTAATGGCGAAAGCGCAGACGCAGTTGCGTGCTGAAGAGAGCTCGCCGCCGGAGCTTCGGGGCGAATTTGAAACCTTCGTCGAGGATCACCGAGCAGCTTGCCATGAGGCAGGTATCAGGCCGGTCTTCAATTACACGACGTTCGCGTACATGATCCGTCGGATGGAGAAGGGCCGCGGATTAAAGGCGCGTTTTTGTGAGCAGGGAAATGCCGCAGAAATCGACCCGCCAGGGGCTGAACCAGGCGCTCAGCCAGGAAGCCATTGATCAATCCGGCGACTCTCTCCCTCTCCCCGCTTGCGGGGAGAGGGCTGGGGTGAGGGGCAATAATGGCGTGGACCGAGCGCGAGTGAGACCGGGCGAGCCCGCGCGCTGCGGCGGCGGAGCACGCGTGCCGAATTGGTGCTCTGGCGGCATCTTCGCGACAGGCAACTTGCTGGGTTCAAGTTCGTGCGTCAGGAGCCGATAGGCTCTTATTTCGCCGACTTCGTATGCCGCGAGCGGCATATCGTGCTGGAGGTCGATGGCGGGCAGCATGCCGACAGCGCTGCAGATGCCAGGCGCGAGGCGGCGATGCGCGGCCTCGGATACAAGACGGTTCGGGTTTGGAAGAACGAGGTTCTCAGCAATATCGAGGGGGTTCTCGACATGCTGAGGGCGAAACTCGAACAGGCCCCTCACCCTGTCCCTCTCCCCGCGAGCGGGGAGAGGGAACGCGGCTGAAATGTAGGAGACCGAGAAATGCCGCAGAAATCGATCCGCCAGGCGCTGAACGAGGCGCTCGCTCAGGAGATGCGGCGCGATCCGACGGTGATCGTGATCGGCGAGGATGTGGCCGGCGGTGCCGCCAGCGAGGGGCAGCGCGACGCCTATGGCGGGGTGCTCGGGGTCACCAAGGGGCTGTTCGGCGAGTTCGGCGAGGCGCGCGTCATCGACACGCCGATCACCGAGAGCGCCATTATGGGCGCCGCGGCCGGGGCCGCGGTCACCGGCCTCAGGCCGGTTGCCGAGCTCATGTTCTCCGACTTCTTCGGCGTCTGCTTCGACCAGATCTTCAACCAGGCCGCCAAGTTCCGCTACATGTTCGGCGGCAAGGCGAAGACACCCCTCGTCATCCGCACGATGATCGGCGCCGGCCGCAGCGCCGCGGCGCAGCACTCGCAGAGCCCCTACGGCATCTTCACCGCGGTGCCGGGCCTCAAGGTCGTCGTGCCGTCGAACGCCTACGACGCGAAGGGCCTCCTCATCCAGGCGATCCGCGACGACGACCCGGTGATCTTCTGCGAGCACAAGCTGATGTACGATTTGCGCGCCGAGGTGCCGGACGAGCCCTACACGATCCCGTTCGGCGAAGCCAACATCGTGCGCGACGGCGACGACGTGACGGTCGTGGCGCTGGCGCGCATGGTGCATTACGCCGCCGAGGCGGCCGACGGGCTGGCGGCCGAGGACGGGATCGAGGTCGAGCTGATCGACCCGCGCACGACGTCGCCCTTGGACGAGGACACGATCCTCGAAAGCGTCGAGCGCACCGGAAGGCTCGTCGTCGTCGACGAGGCAACGCCGCGGTGCTCGATCGCCACCGACATCGCCGCGTTGGTCGCCGACAAGGCATGGGACGCGCTGAAGGCGCCGATCCGCCGCGTCACCGCGCCGCACACGCCGGTGCCGTTCGCGCCGTCGCTCGAAAAACTCTACATCCCGAGCCCCGACAAGATCGCCGCCGCGATCCGCGACGTCTACACCTACGGCCAATAGGTCAGGTCCCTGCGGAGGCAGGGGCCTATTCTTCAGGGCTCCGACGCGGAGAAGTGGGTCCCGGCCTCCGCCGGGACCTGAACAGGGTTGCGCCGCAATGACTGAAATCACCGCGATCACGATGCCGAAATGGGGCCTGACGATGACCGAGGGCAAGGTCCTCGGCTGGCTCAAGCGCGAGGGCGACGAGTTCCGCGCCGGCGAGGAATTGCTGGAGATCGAGACCACCAAGATCACCAACGTCTTCGAGGCGAGCGAGGATGGCCGTCTGCGCCGCATCGTGGCGGCGGCGGGCGCCACGCTGCCGGTCGGCGCGCTGCTCGCGGTGGCGGCGCCCGACAGCATCGCCGACAGCGAGATCGAGGCGTTTGTCGCCGGCTTCGCGGCGCCGGAGCCGGCTGCCGAGACGGGCGAGGAAGCGGCGGTTGCCGCGCGCGACCTCGAGGCCGGCGGCCGGCGGCTGCGCGTTCTCGAATTGGGGGCGGGGGAGGGGGCGCCAATCGTCTTCGTGCATGGTTTTGGCGGCGACCTCAACAGCTGGATGTTCAATCAACCGGCGCTGTCCGAGCGGCACCGCACCGTTGCGCTCGACCTGCCGGGGCATGGCGGCGCGGTCAAGGAGGTCGGTGCCGGCGATGCCGATGCCTTCGCCGCTGTCGTCGCCGATGCGTTGACGGCGCTCGGCCTCGAGCGGGTGCATCTCGTCGGGCATTCGATGGGCGGCGCGATCGCGCTGGCGTTGGCGGCGCAGCGGCCGGCGTCGGTCGCCAGCCTGACCCTGATCGCCGGCGCCGGCCTCGGCCCCGAGATCAACGGAGCCTTCATCGACGCCTTCGTCCGCGCCGGCCGCCGCCGCGAGGCGCAGGAGGCGCTCGCGATGCTGGTGCACGATCCGGCCTTGGTCAGCCGCGCGATGGTCGAAGAGACGCTGCGCTACAAGCGGCTCGACGGCGTCGGTGCGGCGCTGGCGGCGATGGCGCGGGCCTGGTTCCCCGACGGAAGGCAGGCGCTCGACCTGCGGCCGGCCCTGACGGCACTGCCGATGCTGCCGGTGCAGGTGGTCTGGGGGAGGGAGGACCGCATCATCCCGATGGCTCACGCCGAGGCGCTTGCGCAAAGACTGCCGGTCCATTTGCTCGATGAGGTGGGCCACCTGCCGCATATGGAGAAGGCGGGCGAGGTCAACCGGCTGCTCGCTGGCTTCGTCGCCGCCAATCCCTGAGATGCCGTACGCGACGATCGAGGATCTGCCGTCGCAGACGCGCCGTCTGCCGCCGCACGCGAAGGAGATCTTCCTGGCCGCCTTCAATTCCGCCTGGGACGAGTATGGCGGCGACGAGGAGACAGCCTTTCGCGTCGCCTGGGCGGCGGTCAAGAAGGGCTATAAGAAGCGCGGCGACGCCTGGGTCCCGAAATAGAAGGCGCCGCCAGCCTCAGCCGACGGCGCCCACCGGGTCATTCCGAAAGGAGGCGATTACCAGTACCAGCCATGCCAATACGGGGCGGGATGGTGCCACCACACATGCGGGCGCGGTTGGAAGTAGGGACGATAGCACTCCATCGCATAGCCGTTCCAGAAGCAGCGGGCTTCGGCCGGCTGCGATGCCGCGACGCCGACGAGAAGCGTCACCGCCGCGAGCGCGCCAAGCAACATCTTCATCGTATTGCCTCCACGAGGTTGTCCTGCCGTGAAAACACCGCTTGCCCGTAGCAAATCCCGCCGCAACAAGCGGGTGAACTGCCCTGGGTGAAGCGTCATCGTAAGTCGAATCAAAAGAAATCGTCATGGCCGAGCTTGACCCGGCCATCTGACCAGAGCTGCGTGTTGCTCTTCTTTTCTGATAGATGCCCGGATCAAGTCCGGGCATGACGACTTACGATTCAACCGGGCTTCGCGTAGCGTGCATCAGGCGGAACAGCCGCTCCGGGGTCATCGGCAATTCCAAGACCTCGACCCCGAGCGGGGCGAGGGCGTCGCTGATGGCGTTGGCGACCGCCGCCGGCGCGGCGATCGTGCCGCCTTCGCCCATGCCGCGGTAACCGCCGACCGTGGTCGGAGACTCGCTGTCGAGGTGGATCGTTTCTATGGACGGCACCTCACCGGCGGCGGGAACGACGTAATCCATGAA
>JBLMXS010000444.1:0-20188 GCA_050257895.1 Thiohalocapsa sp. | reverse complement strand
TCGACAGGCGCGGGCCGAGATTGGGGAAGGCGATGTTGACCGGCTGGTGGGGCCCCAATTCGCCGATATAGCAGCAGCCGTTCGCGCCGCCCTCCATGTAGAGGCCGCACGGGCGGTGCAGATTGTTCCATTGGGTCTCGTAGCGGCCGTTGCCGTCGAAGATCTGCACCCGGTGGTTCTCGCGGTCGGCGACATAGACCCAGCCGTCGGGGTCGCTGACGATGTTGTGCGGGATGTTGAACTCGCCGGGGCCGGCGCCGCACTCGCCCCACGACAGCAGCAGCCGGCCGCTCGGGTCGAATTTGTGGACGCGGGCGTTGGCGTAGCCGTCGGAGACGAAGATGTCCAGGTCCGGCGACAGCGCGGTATGGGTGCAGCGGTTGAACGGCTCGCCACTCATGAAGGGCGCCGGCCGGCCCGGGATGCCGATCTCGAGCAGAATCCTGCCGTCGAGGGTGCATTTGCGGACGGTGTGGTCGCCGTCATCGGTGCAGTAGAGCGTCTCATCCGGGCCGATATGCAGGCCGTGGGCGCGGTGGAACAGGCCTTCGCCCCAGGCATTGAGCAGGTTGCCGTCACGATCGAACACGATCATCGGGTGCTCGCCGCGATTGAAGACATAGACCCTGTCCTGCGCGTCGACCGCGACCGCGGCGACGTCCTTGAAGGCCCAGCCGGAAGGCAGTTTCGCCCAGTCCGCTTCGACCCGGTAGGTGTACCCGCCATACCCGACAATCCCGTCCGCTGCCGCCATCGCGCGCTCCGTCTGCTGCTGCGCGCCGAGCCTGTCACCGCCGCCGGCGGCGCGCAAGCAGCCACCATCCTGGGGCGGCTTCCCTTGATTCGCCGGCGGCGATAGAGTTGCCGGATCGGAACATGGTGGGCCTGCCCTGGCGGGGCGGTTCTCAGCGATCGGGCAATCGAGGAAAACGGGCGTGAACTCGACCGAAGCCAGCAACGCCGGCGCCATCGAGCCGCGCCAATCCGCAGGCAATGCCGCCGACCAGCCGGCAGTTGACACCGTCGCCGCCGGGGAGCAGGCGCAGCGCGAAGCGGCCGCGGGACCGCAACCTGATGAGGGCGAGCGGCCGGGAGCGCGGCCTGCGGGCGGGCCACGCCGTCGCCGGCGCCGCCGTCGGCCGCGGTCGATGACGCCGGCGGGCAGCGAGGCGGCGGTGCCGCCTAACGACGGGCCGGCCGCGCCGGCGGACGACGGCAGCGCGGCGCAGGCCGGGAGCGTGGCCGACACCGCGGCAGCATCGGCTGACACCGCGGCGCAGCAAGGCGGTGCCGAGCCGGGTGATAATGGCGATGGGGCCGGGTCCGGCCGGCTGGTCCTGCGGCTGCGGCCGCGCCGGCGCCGCCACCGCCGGCATGGTCCGGGCCTGCTGCCGGGAACCGCCGAACCGCCGCCGTCCGCCGGTGCGGGAGACAAGGCCGAAACCGGCGCGGACGCGACCGGGTCGGCCGAGGACATTGCGGCGCGGGGCGCCGCGCTGAGCGCGACTGCGGCCGCACTGCCGCCGGGGGCGCGCAGCTTCAGCGCACCACGCCGGCGGCGTCGCAATCTGCCGCTTGGCGCCGCCGCGTCCGGGGCCGAGGCGGCCACCGATGCCGCCGCCGGCGATGCGGCGGGCACCGCGCCGGCGGCGCGTCGGCCGCGGCGTCGGCGGCGGCCGCGCTCGGCACTGCCGGGGGCGTCAGCGGGTGAGGCAGGCGCAGAAGCCGCGGCACAGCCGGCGGGCGGCGAGGGCGGCCGGCGGCAACGCGACCGCGGCCCGCGTCAGGTCGGCGACCGCGCTGCACGCCGGGGCGACCCGTCGCGAGCCGCCGCCGGCGATGATCGCCGCGGACGGCGCGACGGAGAGCGCCGGGACGGCCGGCCTGGCCGCGGCCGCCGCGACGCGCCGCGGCCGGTCGAGCGCAAGCTCTACACGATCGACTCGGTGGTCGACCGGGGCTTCGAGGATGTCGAGGAGGAGAGCGGCACCAGGCGCGTCCATTGGACGATCGTCAAGCGCACCACCGCCGACCAGGTCAGCCGCAAGGCGCTGTCGGCGCTCTACGTGCTGCAGCGCGACGGCCTCGATAGCGAGTTCCCGAGCCTCGGCGCCGCCCGCAGCGCCGTCAACAAGACGATCGTCCACCCCGAGAAGCTGACCCGCTCGAAGGCCGAATACGCCGCCGAGAAGAAGTAGGAACGATCAGAGGTCCCTGCGCAGGCAGGGACCCATTCTTCGGGCGTCGGAGCGGTTGGCGCAATGGGTCCCGGCCTGCGCCTGGCCTGCGCCGGGACCTGAGAAGATACTTAAAGGAGCGCCATGCCCGTTCGCACCGGCAAGCAATTCCTCGAAGGATTACGCGACGGCCGGCAGATTTTCCTCGACGGCGAGCGCATCGCGGACGTGACCAAGGACAGCCGCCTGATGGCGGCCGCCCATAGCCTCGCCGAATTGTTCGACATGCAGCACGATCCGGCGCTGCACGACAGGATGACCTTCGCCTCGCCCTTGAACGGCCAGCCGGTCGGCCTGTCGTTTATCGAGCCGCGCTCGGTCGACGACCTGATCCGCCGCCGCGAGATGATCAAGCTGTGGATGGATCGGACCTGCGGCATGTTCGGCCGCAGCCCCGATTTTCTCAACGTCATGCTGACCGGGCTTGCCGCCGCCGCGCCGCAATTCGGCAAGCAGGACCCCCGCTTCGCCGACAACATCCGCAACTACCACACCGAGGCGCGCGAGCGCGATCTGTGCATGACGCACACGCTGCTCAACCCGCAGGTCGACCGCTCGCGCCCGGTCGAGAGCCAAGCCAAGGACCTCGCCGCCAAGATCGTCAAGGAGACCGATTCCGGCATCGTCATCAACGGCGCCCGCATGGTCTCGACGCTGTGCGCCTATGCGGACGACATCCTCGTAATGCCGTCGACCTTCCTCGCCACCAACGCAGAAGCGGCGCCTTACGCCTTCGGCTTCGCGATCCCGGTCGCGACACCGGGGCTGCGCTTCGTCTGCCGGCCGTCGGTGGTGCACCAGAACGCCGCCTCGCCGATGGACTTCCCGCTGTCCTCGCGGCTCGACGAGGGTGATGGGCTGGCGGTGTTCGACAACGTGCTGGTGCCGTGGGAGCGCGTCTTCATCCACCGCGACCCCGCCATGTGTAATGGCCTCTTCCAGCGCACCCAGGCGATGCCGCAGGTCATGCACCAGACCTCGACGAAGAACCTAGCGAAGGCCGAGTTCATGTTTGCGCTCGGCGCCGCGATCGCCCGCTCGACCAATATCGACCAGCATTTGCACGTGCAGGGCATGCTGGCCGAACTGATCCAGCACATCGAGTTCGTCCGCGCCGCGCTCCGCGCCAGCGAGGCGGACGCGGCGATCAGCCCGGCCTCCGGGCTGATGACGCCGGCCGAGATGCCATTGTGGACGGTGCGGATGATGTTTCCGAAGATGTTCGTGCGCGCCTGCGAGATCATCCAGCTGATGGGGGCCGGGGGCCTCGTCGCGGTGCCGTCCTATGCCGAACTGTCGGGGCCGGCGGCCGCCGATGTCGAGACCTACGCGCAGGCCGCCAACGCCGACGCGAAGACGAGGGTGAAGCTGTTCCGCCTCGCCTTCGACGCCGCGGTGTCGTCGTTCTCGGGCCGCCAGCAGCTCTACGAGCGTTACTACTCCGGTGACCCGGTCCGCCTCGCCGGCGCCCTCTATGCGCTCTACGACAAGGACCCGCATGTCGCACGCATCCACGACATGCTGGATGAGATCGAGGCACGCATCGCGCCCAGACACTAAGCCCTTGCGCGTTGGCACGTCCTGACGGCTGCCGGTTGATCCAGATCAACGCCACCACGGTCCGGTCGGTTATCTTGCGGTTCCATGAAGACCCTGGCATCGAAGAGCTTGGCATCGATTGCCGCTGTGCTGGTGCCGGCCTCGGCATGGGCCGCAGACGGTTCTGCGGAGCCGTATAACTGGGGGCCGCACATGATGTGGGGCTGGGGCTGGTCGGGCATGGTATTCGGTCCGCTGTTCATGATCTTGACGCTCGCCGTGTTGATCGCCGCGGCGGTGTTCATCGCTCGTTTCCTCGGCGGCCCTTGGCATGCCGGCCCCTGGAGCGGAACCGCCCCGCCTCATTACCCGGCCTCTGGAGGCACCCCGCTCGACATCCTCAAAGAGCGGTTTGCGCGAGGCGAGATCGACCAGAAGGAGTTCGAGGATCGGCGCCGAGTGCTCGCGGATTGAGCTGGCCAGGCAGCGCGGAGGTGCCCCGAAATCAACACCCTGTTCATCCTCAACCGCCCCCGCCTTACGGCAGCGAGCCCAGCTACAACGCCCTGCGCCTCGCCCTGGCCCTCGCCAAGCAAGACCCGAAGAATGCGATTACGGTCTTTCTGATGGCCGATGTCGTCACTGGCGCGAAACGAGGGCAGAATACGCCTGACGGCGATTACAACATCGGTATGGACGCCCGCGGGCTGACGGAAGCGGAGCTGATGGCTGGCGCGCTGCGCAGCACGATGGACCAACTGGCGGGAGCGACCGCTAACGGCGACAAGGTCCTCGTGTTTTAGGTCGAGGACATCGCCCCCGCTGATCTGCCAGCCTCATGCAAATGCCGGCATTACCTCGCTGGCGAACAGTTCGGCCGAGCGGCGCGCTTCGTCGAGGCTCATCTGGCCGAAGGCGAAGTCGCAGACGAAATAGGTCGCGCTCGACGCCTCGATGCATTCGGCGATGTAGTCCTTGACCTGCGACGGCGTGCCGGCGATGGCGTGCCCATGCGCCTGCAGGGCGTCCCATTCCTTGGGCAATGACGCGCCTAACGGAAACGGCACGTTGTAGCGAGCCCACAGCCGCTCCATGTTGCCGCGCCAGCGGGGATAGGCCCGCCTTGCGATGTCGCGCGCCTGCTGTTCGGTCTCGGCGACGACGAGGTGGCGGTTGATCCCCATCAGCGGCAGGTCCTCGGGCTTGCGGCCGAGCTTCTGCCATTCGGCCTTGTAGAGGTCGATGATCTGGCGCGCCGCCTGGGTATCGCGCAGGGTCACGATATGGGCGCCGCGCTCGGCTGCCCAGGGGATGCTGTCGGGCCGCGAGGTGCCGTACCACAGCTCGGGGTAGGGCTTCTGCAGCGGTTTCAGGACGAGTGGCACGTGGTCGAAATCGTAGAACCGGCCATGATAGGTCAGCTCGTCCTCGGTGAAGCCGATTCGCGTCACCTCGAAGGCTTCGCGGAACTGCTCGGCGCCGGTTTCGAAATTGACGCCGTAAAAGCCGACCTCGATCGGCGAGATGCCGCGCCCGACGCCGTAGAGGAAACGGCCGCCCGACATCTGGTCGAGCATGCACACCTCATCGATCAGCCGCAGCGGGTGATAGAGCGGCAACAGGTAGACCATCGGTCCGAATTTGAGCCGCGTGGTGCGCTGCGCCACTGCCGACAGGAAGACGGACGGGGAGGGCGCGTAGCCCAGCGGCGTGTTGTGGTGCTCGGCCAGGTGATAGCCGTAGAACCCGGCCTTGTCGTAGGTCTCGATCAGCTTCAGCCGGTTCTCGAAATGCTGGCCGAGCGGCGCGCCGCTGTCGTCGAGGTGATCGAAAATCCCGAACTTCATCAAATCCTCCCGGTGGCTCGCGCCATCCCGTCTGGAGCGATCCTGCGCCGAATGCCGCCGCCCGCTCAACCGCATTTCTGCGGGGGGATGCGTTGGACCGCGGGCGTCCCACCGGCAGGCCGGCCAGAGTCCGGCCATCCGGACTATATTAGCAACAGGTCGCGGTCCACGAGAGGATGTGGCCCTCGGGGACGCGATCGGCGAGGAGCGGGAGGATCGCCTCGACAGTTTGCGGCTCGTCGAAGAACTCGATGACCAGCGGCAGTTCCACCACCAGCCGCAGCAGGTCCGCCGCGTGGACCTCGCCATCCCGCCCCATGCCGGCGATGCCGCGGAACACCGTCACCCCTTTGACGCGGTGCTGCTGCTGCAGCAGGTCGAGCAGTTCCTGCATCAGCGCCTTGCTGCGTCCGTGCTGGGCCTCGCGCAGGTAGATGCGCACCACCGTCACTTCGCTCGCCATGACGCACCTCCAATCACGCACCCTACAGATTGCGCGCGATATACGCGCCGGCAAACGCGGCGATCAGGCCAAGGCCGACGGACAGCGCGATGTACAGCGCGCTTTTCGCGGCTTCGCCCTGCTGCGCCAGCAAGAGCGCCTCCATCGAAAACGTCGAAAACGTCGTAAAGCCGCCGAGAAAGCCGGTGAGGATGCCGATCCGGACGTGCGGCTCGACCGTCAGGCGCTCCAGCGTCACGATGAACAAAAACCCCATCAAAAAGCTGCCGAGGACGTTGATCGACAGCGTCGCATAGGGGAAGGCGGCGCCCCAAAGCCTCTGGATCAGCACCGTCACGCCATAGCGCGCCCAGCACCCGAGGGTGCCGCCGATCGCAATCGCCAAATATGCGAGCATGGCGCCGACGGCCGCTCCGGGCTCAAGCCGCAGGATCGATAGCGGCGAGCTTGTCGCGCAGCCGATCTTCCGCCAGCCAGAGATCGCGGCTGAGCTGAATCTGCAGGTAAAGCTCGGCGGCGCCGCCGATAAGCCGTCCGAATTTCAGCGCCATCTCCGGCGTCACCGCCCGGTGCCGTTCAGTACGGCGTAGAGCGCCGGCCGCGATACCTCCATCCGCCACGCCGCCTCGGCGATCGGCAGCTTCAAATGCTCCTCAAGGATCTCTCGCATCAGCTCTCCGGGATGCGTCGGTGGCCGCTTCAGCGGCCGGCTGACCGGCAACTCCAAATCGGTCATGAGGATCTCCCTCCGTTTTTTCACCGGTACTCATACCGTTTGTAGCGCCTTTCGGGTGGTGAGTGCGCATGCTGCGGTAGCCGGCGCGGCTTGCAGGCGTTGCTTTTCCTTGTTACGAAGCGGGCATGGACGCCAGCGCCGGACACGCCGCTTGCGGCTTGCGCCACGAGCCGGCCGCGAGCGTGCGCCATCAACCCGCAACCCCGCCCTGTTGAGCCCGCGATGAATGCGGCACCGCCGCGCACCCTGCGGCCGCCCGGCGCGCCGATGCCCGCCGGCGTCCGCGCCGGCGACCGTCTCGACCTCATGACCCGGTTGCGTCGCGACGCCTGGCGCGCGCTCGCCACCGGGCCGTTCTATCACCACACGCTGATCGGCCGGGCGCCATCGGATCTGCGGTTGAAGCTCAACGAGCGCTGGCCCGGCGATGCGAAGCGCGGCGAGAAGATCCTCGCGGGCGAGATCGAACTGGCCGGCGAGACGTTGCGCAGCCCGATGCCGGTGTGGTCGCCGCCGGCCGCCGGACCCGGGTGGCTGGCGGAATGGCATGGCTTCGCTTGGCTGAGCGACCTGCTGGGGGTCGGCGCCAACGCGCGCGACCCGGCCCGCGCGCTGATCCAGAGCTGGCTCGCCGAGAATCGCGCCTGGGGTCCGGTCGCCTGGCGCTCCGACGTCGTCGCGACGCGGATCTTCGCCTGGATCGTGCATTTCGAGGAACTGGTCGGGCGCGAGGCCGACCGCAGCCTGCGCCGCGCCATGCTCAGCAGCATCGCGCGCCAGGTCCGCCATCTGGCGCGCATGGCGGCGTGGGAACTGGCCGGGGCGGCGCGGCTGCGCGCGCTCAAGGGCCTGATCGGCGGGCTGGCGGTGGTCGGCGGCTCCGAGAAGCGCCTGTCGCGGGTGCTGCGCGTGCTCGAACGCGAACTGCCGATGCAGATCCTGCCGGACGGCGGCCATCGTTCGCGTTCGCCCTCGGTGCAGCTGGCGGTGCTGTGCGATCTGATCGACGTCCGCGCCGTGCTGCGGGCCGGCAAGATCGAGGTGCCGCCGCCGTTGCAGCAGGCGATCGAGCGGATGGCACCGATGTTGCGGTTCTTCCGGCATGGCGACCGCCGGCTGGCGCTGTTCAACAATTCGGTCGAGGAGGACGGCGTCCACATCGACCTCGTGCTGACGCGCTCGGAGACCCGCAGCCATCCGCCGATGCAGGCGCCGCATCTCGGTTTTCAGCGGCTGCAGGGCGGCCAGAGCCTGGTCGTCGTCGATACCGGCAAGGCGCCGCCAAAGGGGTTCGACGGCGAGGCGCACGCCGGCACGCTGTCCTTCGAATTCAGCCAGGGGCGCGACCGGATCGTCGTCAATTGCGGCGGCTACCGCGGTGCCAAGCCGGCATGGCGGCGCGTCGCCCGCTCGACCGCGGCGCATTCGGTGCTGGTGGTCGGCGACACCAACGCCACCGAGATCCACGCCGACGGCTCGCTCGGCCGCGGTCCGGCCGTCGTCCGCGTCGAGCGCGCCGAGGAGGCCGGCCACCAATGGATCGCTGCTGGCCATGACGGCTACCGCCAGCGCTTCGGCCTGACCTACGCGCGCGAATTGTACCTGTCGGCGGACGGCGACGATCTGCGCGGCGAGGACAAGCTGACCGGCCGCTCCGGGGCCCTGTTCGCGGTGCGCTTTCATCTCCATCCGGCGGTCGAAGCGGCGCTGCTCGAGGACGGCGGCGGGGCGCGGCTGCGCCTGCCCGATGGCGGCACCTGGCGGCTGCGCGCCGCCGGCGCCGAGATGAGCCTCGGCGAAAGCATCTATCTGGGCTCCGGCACGCCGAAGAAGACGCAGCAGGTCGTGCTGAGCGGCACGACCGGGCCGAGCGGCGCCTCGGTGCGCTGGGCGCTCCGCCGCGAAGCGAATGAGGCGCGCCGCGCCGCTCTCCGCGCCAGCGAGAACTCTCCGGCCGAAGCCGAAGACAAAGCACCGGCGCCGCAGGGCCACACCGCAGCCCCGGACGGCAATGCCGGCAAGAATGAGGGGTAATACCGCTGTCGCTGGATGTAGAGGCGGAGGAGGTGCCCGTTTGCCCCCTCTCCGCCATCGGGGGAGAGGGTAGGGGTGAGGGGCGGATTCCCAGCATTCGCCGCTTTCGCCCTCACCCTCCCATCGCTGGGCGATGGGCCCCTCCCTCTCCCGCGGTGCGGGAGAGGGGCTTCCACGCCGGCTGCGTTCAATATCGGAGCGCTAGCGGCTGATGCCGGAGGCTGCGCGGCTCGCGGCGACGGTGATTGCGGCGGGCCTCATCGCATGGCTCGGCACCGGCGCGTTGATCCCGCTGCTGCGCCGCGCCGCGGTGCTCGACCGGCCGAACGAGCGCTCGCTGCACCTGCTGCCGGTGCCGCGCGGCGGGGGCCTCGCCGTCGTCGCAGCGATCGTCGCCGCCTGGCTCTGGCTGATCGGTGCCGGCGTGCTGATGCCGGCGGTGCTGGCGGTGCTGCTCGGCGCGCTGCTGCTGGCGGCGGTTTCCTGGGTCGACGACCGCCGCGGGCTGCCGCCCGCGCTGCGGCTCGCGGTGCAATTCGCCGCGGTGGCGCTGGTCCTCGGCGTGCTGATTGCGCTGGGCGTGCCGCTCCTGCCATGGCGGCTGCCGGTGTGGGTCGCAGCCCCGGCCGTGGCGCTGCTGTGGATGTGGTTCGTCAACCTGTTCAACTTCATGGACGGCATCGACGGGCTCGCCGGCAGCGAGGCGGCGGCGATCGGCATCGGCCTGGCCTTGTTCGGCAGCATCGGCATCGGCCATGACCCCGCCCTTGCCGCCGCCGCCGCAGCGATCGCCGCCGCCGCGCTCGGCTTCCTCTGGTGGAACTGGGCGCCGGCGAAGATCTTTCTCGGCGATGTCGGCAGCGTGCCGCTCGGCTACCTGCTCGGCTTTGCCCTGCTCTCGGCAGTCGCCGACCGCCACTGGAAGATCGCGCTGATCCTGCCGCTGTATTTCCTTGCCGACGCGACGATCACGTTGCTGCGGCGGCTGCTGCGCGGCGAGCGCGTCTGGCAGCCGCACCGCCGACATTTCTATCAGCAGGCGGTAACGCGGGGCCTGTCGCACGCCGCCGTGGTACGGCGGGTGATCCTCGCCGATGTGCTGCTGGTGGCGCTCGGCTGGGCGTCGGAAAACGGCGCCGGGCTGGCCGCGCTGGCGGCGGCGGCGGCGACCGTGCTGGTGCTGCTGCTGAGCCTCGCCGGCAGCTTGCCGCGCTACCGGGCCGAGCCTATACCGGCGGCAAATCCGCATGCCTCCACACCGCAGGCCGAGGAGCCGCCGTCATGAGCGAGGAGCCGCGCCCGATCCGCCGCGCCCTGATCTCGGTCAGCGACAAGGAGGGGCTGGTGCCGTTCGCCACGGCACTCGCGGGATGCGGCGT
Source organism: Thiohalocapsa sp. (assembly GCA_050257895.1). Taxonomy (GTDB): domain Bacteria; phylum Pseudomonadota; class Alphaproteobacteria; order ATCC43930; family CGMCC-115725; genus DATARH01. The sequence continues at coordinate 9,953 of JBLMXS010000444.1, read as the reverse complement.
CGCCCTCGTCTCGACCGGCGGCTCGGCCCGCACGCTGATCGCAGCCGGTCTCGCGGTCAGCGAGGTGGCGGACGTCACCGGTTTCCCCGAAATGCTGGACAGCCGCGTCAAGACGCTGCACCCGGCGATCCATGGCGGGATCCTGGCGCGGCGTGACCGCCCCGAGCATCTGGCGGCGCTCGCGGCGCACCGCATCACGCCGATCGATCTCGTCATCTGCAACCTCTATCCGTTCGCGATGGCCGTCGCCGCCGGCGCCGGCCGCGAGGCGTGCATCGAGCACATCGACATCGGCGGCGTCGCGCTGATCCGCGCCGCGGCCAAGAACCACGATTTCGTGACCGTGGTCACCGGGCCGGCCGATTACGACGCCGTCCTCGCCGAGATTGCCGCAACGGGCGGGGTCGGGGAGGGGCTGCGCCGCCATCTCGCCGGCAAGGCCTACGCGCTCACGGCCGCCTACGACGCCGCAATCGCCGCCTGGTTCGCCGGCGAGGAGAAGGCCGCGTTTCCACCCACTCTGGTTCTGGCCGCAAGTCTCGTCGAAGAGACCCGCTACGGCGAGAATCCGCATCAGAAGGGGGCCTTCTACCGCACCGCCGAGCGGCGACCGGGGATCGCCACGGCACGGCAGGTGCAGGGCAGGGAGCTTTCCTACAACAATTACGCCGATACCGACGCCGCCTACGAGCTGGTCGCCGAATTCGCCGAACCGGCGGTGGCGATCATCAAGCACGCCAACCCGTGCGGCGTCGCCACCGGGGGGACCCTGCGCGAGGCGTGGGAGAGGGCGCTGCGCTGCGATCCGGTCAGCGCCTTCGGCGGCGTCGTGGCGGTGAACCGCCGGCTTGACGCCGCCGCCGCCGAAGCCATCGCGCAGATCTTCGTCGAGGTCGTGATCGCGCCCGACGCCGACCCCGCGGCGGCTGACATCCTGGCGCGCCGTGCCAATCTGCGGCTATTGCTGGCGGGCGGCCTGCCCGATCCGCAAGCTGCGGGCACTCTGCTGCGCTCGGTCGCGGGTGGCCTCCTCGTCCAGGAGCACGACCGTGTCGCGGCGACCCGCGACGGGCTGCAGGTGGTGACGCGGCGGGCGCCGAGCGAACAGGAGATCGCCGACCTGCTGTTCGCCGACACCGTCGCCAAGCACGTCAAGTCGAACGCGATCGTCTTCGCAAAGGACGGCGCCACGGTCGGCATCGGCGCCGGCCAGCCGAGCCGCGTCGACAGCGCCCTGATCGCCGCCCGCAAGGCCGCCGACGCCGCCGAGCAGGCCGGCCTCCCGGTGCCGCTGACGGCGGGCTCGGTGGTCGCCTCCGACGCGTTCTACCCGTTCGCCGACGGGCTCGAGGCGGCGATCGAAGCCGGCGCCACCGCGGCGATCCAGCCCGGCGGCTCGCGCCGCGACGCCGAGGTGATCGCCGCCGCCGACAAGGCCGGCATCGCGATGGTGTTCAGCGGTCTGCGCCACTTCCGCCACTGAGGCGGCCGCCGCTTCGCACCGGAATTCGTCATTCCGGGGCGCTGCGCAGCGGCGAACCCAGAAGCCATATTCCAGAGGCTGGTGTTCCTGGGTTCCGGGTTCGCAGCCGGAGCCTGTCCTCGGGCCGCGCAGAGCGCGGACCCGGGGGGCTGCGCCCCGGAATGACAACTGCCGGCCGACCCGCCGAACGCCCTCAATTCGCCCAGCGGATCGGCGCGTAATGGCCGTTCTTGCCGGAATTGTCCCAGCGCATGCCGTAATCCGCAAAAATGCTGCCGGCGCTGCCGACCGCCAGCGCCATCCGCTCGGGGGCGACGGGATGGCCGAGCGCCGCCCACATCTCGCCGCCCGGGTGCATCGTCGGCAGCGGCTCGACCGCCATCCGCGCCACTTCGGGAACCTCGACCGTGCGGCTCTTGCCGCGGATCTCATAGCGGATCGGCACCTTCTTGACGCCGAGCTGCGTCGCGATCAGCGGCGCGAACGCCGCCATCGGCCCGCCTTCGGCGCCGGTGAAGATGGCGCCGAGCGCCGCCGTCTGCGCGTCGTCGGCGCGCTCGTCGATATAGGCGGCGGCGGACCAGTTGCCGTCCGCCATCGGCCCCGGCGTGTGCACCGCCAGCACGACGTTGAGCCCGTCGAGCTTCACGTCGCCATGGCTGCCCTGATCGATGTGGAACGCCAGCAGCACGTCGCACACCCCCTGCGTCGGCCGGGACGTGAGCGGCGCCGCCGCCGAGACCAGGCACGGACAGACCACGTCGCAATTGCAGTTCTCGAAATAGTCGCCGGTCAGTTGCCACTGCGCCGCCATCGCGCCCTCCCTTCAGCGTCAACCCAACCCTTTATTTGGGCTCGCGGAAGGCGGCGCCAAGGCGCGCCATCAGCGGCACGAAATCGGGGAAGCTGGTGGCGATCGGGCCGGAATCGTCGATCCGCACCGGCTCGCGCGCCGCGAGGCCGAGCACGAGGAAGGCCATCGCCATGCGGTGGTCGAGCCGCGTCGCGATCGCCGCGCCGCCCTGCGGCGGGCCGCCATCGCCGTCGACGATCAGATCGTCGCCCTCGACCGCGACCCGGGCGCCGCAGCGCGCCAGTCCCTCGGCGATGCCGGCCAGACGGTCGCTTTCCTTGACCCGCAACTCGGCGAGCCCCCGCATCACGGTGCGGCCGCGGGCATAGGCGGCGGCGACGGCGAGGATCGGGTATTCATCGATCATCGACGGCGCCCGCTCGGGCGGGATGTCGGCCCCCGCCAGCGCCCCGGCCCGCACCCGCAGATCGGCGACCGGCTCGCCGCCCTCTTGGCGTTCGTCGACCAGCGTGATGTCGGCCCCCATCTCGAGCAGGCTCGTGAGGAGTCCGGTGCGCGACGGGTTGAGCCCGACATTGCGGATCGTCACGTCCGATCCCGGCACGATTAGCGCCGCCACCAGCGGGAAGGCGGCCGATGACGGGTCGCCCGGGACCGTGATCGGGGCCGCAATCAGCTCCGGCTGGCCGACGACGATGACTCGCCGCCCGTCATGCGGCTCCGGCTCGATGCGCACCACGGCGCCGAAATGGCCGAGCATGCGCTCGGTATGGTCGCGGCTCGGAATCGTCTCGATGACGGTGGTCTCGCCGGGCGTGTTGAGGCCCGCCAGCAGCACCGCCGACTTGACCTGCGCCGACGGCACCGGCAGCCGGTAGATTTGCGGCACCGGCGACAGCGCGCCGGTCACCGCCAGCGGCAGGCGGCCGCCCTGGCGGCTGTGGAACAACGCCCCGAAGCGCGACAGCGGCTCAATGACGCGCATCATCGGCCGCCGCCGCAGAGAGGCGTCGCCGGTGACGAAGGCGGTAAACGGATGGGTCGCCAGGATCCCCAGGAGGAGCCGGGCCGAGGTTCCGGAATTCCCGAGGTCGAGCACGTCCTCGGGCTCGCCGAGGCCGCCAAGGCCGACCCCGTCGACCTGCCAGCGCCCGTCCGGCAGGCGCTCGGTCGCCGCCCCCATCGCGCGCAAAGCCGCGGCGGTCGCCAGCACGTCCTCGCCTTCGAGCAGCCCGCTGATCAGGGTGCGGCCGACGGCCAGCGCGCCGAACATCAGCGCTCGATGCGAGATAGACTTGTCGCCCGGCACCGCGACCGCGCCGGCGAGCGGCGCAGCCGGCCGGGCGGCGACCAGCGGCCGCGCCGCGGCGGGGCGGATCGGCGATGGCGAGAGGGGGGCGTCAGGCATCGCAAGAGGCTTTCGCGCTGTTGGAACAAATCCGGTCCGCACTCTTGCCGGCTGACCGCCGCCGCCCTATATGGCGCAGCCGAATGCCGGCAGCGGCTGGCCCGGGGGCATCCGTTTTACCACCATTTGCTTTTGACAGGCCGCCGCCGCTGTGGCAATGGCGCCGGCATTGCCGAAACGCCAGGCGACACCCTGGACGCGACGCCCTGGCCGACCGCGAAACCTGAACGCCGATTACCGATTTAAAGGAGCTGCCGGTGGCAAAACCCGAATGGGGCACCAAGCGCATCTGCCCGAGCTGCGGCACGCGCTACTACGATCTGCTGCGCGACCCGGTGGTGTGCCCGAAATGCGCCACGCCCTATGATCCCGAAGCGTTCCTGAAGGCCCGCCGGGCCCGCCCGGCGGCGCCGGTGGAGAAGGAGCTGGAGCCGGTCGGCCGCGACGAGATCGAGGATGCCGATCTCGAAGTCGAGGAGGAGGTTGAGGCGGCCGAGGAGGAGGACGGGGCGGTGCCGCTCGAAGAGGGCGAGGAAGAGGACGAGGAGCTGATCGAGGACGCCTCCGAACTCGGCGAGGACGAGGACGACATGGCGGAAGTGATCGACAACGTCGAGGAGGAGGAACCCTGACAGCGCAGCCGGGCGGGGGCGCGGCTGCGGCCAGGGAGCGGTTTGCCCAGTCGCGACCGCGGGCGTCTGGCCCGCATGCGCCCGGGACGGCCGCGGTCCGCCGCGCCGATTTTCCTCTTGCCGGCGCCGGCGGTCGTTCCTAACTTGCCTCTCACTCGGCAACCATCAGCTTCGGGGCCATAGCTCAGCTGGGAGAGCGCTACAATGGCATTGTAGAGGTCACCGGTTCGATCCCGGTTGGCTCCACCAATCAGAAGAAGGGCTTAGCCGGAAACGGCTAGGCCCTTCTTGTTGGCCCGGAAGCAGGGCGGAAGCAACAGCTTATCTGTAACGATGTTCCGAGCGATCGCGGTTCCGCGCCCTTCCTAACCGCTGCTCGGGCCCGGAGCCCTGAAGCAGCGGCTCCAACTGGGGCGTTTAGCGAGCCCCAGCAATCGCTGGCTGGTCTCGCGTCATTTCGAGTCCAGTCACCCGGCACTGGAAGCGCTTTGCGAAATAGCGGGCGGGGCCGCCGACGCTGCAGGATGATGGCGACGAGAGGCGGATAGTGCAGCGCGGTAGGTGAGCGCCAGCGCCACCAGCAATGCGATCGGATGGAAACGCGGCGACGCGCGAGGCGGGCGATGGACCCGCTATGGCAGGCCGGCGAGAAGGCATTATGCTCGGCCTGAGGCGGCCCGACCGAACAAGAAAATAGCAAACGATCTCGCAGACGGCTGCCGGGAGGACCATCAGAGCATGCGACAGAGCGCGAAAACGGCTGTTCCGCAACAGGTCAGGTCGCCACGGAGACCATCCTTTGCCGAAATGCAGGCGCGGATCGACGCGCTGGCGGCGGAACTTGAAGCGGCGCAGGCACGCGAGGCCGCGATTACAGAGACCCTTCGGATCATTAACGCCTCCGTCGGCGACCTCGCGCCAGTTTTCGACGTGATGCTCGACAAGGCGATGTGCCTCTGCGAGGCCGCGTTTGGTATGCTGAGGAGCTACGACGGCGGCCGTTTCACCACCATCGCCGCGCGCGGCGTGCCCGAGGCCTATGCCCGATTTTTGCAAGGAAACCGCGACTTGCCCGTAGCCGGGACCGGGCTGGCGCGGCTCGTCGAAGGGGAGCCCTTCGTGCACTCGGCCGACGCGGCGGCCGAAGAGGCCTACAGCGGCCCCGTCTGGCGCGCAATGGTGGAGTTCGGCGGCGCCCGTGCCGTGCTCGCGGTGCCGCTGCGCAAGGATGATAAGCTGGTCGGCTCGATCACGATCTATCGACAGGAAGCCCGCGCGTTCACCGACAAGCAGATCGCGCTGTTGCAGAATTTCGCGGCGCAGACGGTCATCGCGATGGAGAACGCGCGCCTCATCACCGAGACGCGCGAGGCCTTGGAGCAGCAGACCGCCACCGCCGAGGTCTTGAGCGTCATCAACTCCTCACCCGGCGATCTCGCCCCGGTGTTCGACGCGATGCTGGAGCGCGCGGTCCGGCTATGCGAGTTCGATTTCGCTTTTCTGTGGACGTATGACGGCAGCGTCTTCCGCCCTATGGCCAGACACCGCGTGCCGGACCGGTTTTGGGATTACGTGCAGGACCACACGCCGCCGGCGTTTCTGCGTGTTGTGAGCGGTGAGGATCTGATCCGCATCGACGACGTGCAGCAAACGTCGCTCTTCCGGGAAACAGACTTCGGCCGCGACCTGCGCAGGCTCGGCCTCGATACGGCGCGGTCCCTGCTCGTCGTCGCTCTGCGCAAGGACAATACGCTCCTGGGAGTGATCGCCGCTTACCGTCAGGAGGTTCGACCGTTTTCCCACAAGCAGATCGCGCTCTTGCAGAGCTTCGCGGCACAGGCGGTCATCGCGATGGAGAATGCGCGGCTGATCACCGAGACGCGCGAAGCCCTGGAGCAGCAAACCGCCACCGCCGAGGTGCTGGGGGTCATCAACTCCTCGCCCGGCGACCTCGCGCCGGTGTTCGATGCGATGCTGGACAAGGCACACCGCCTGTGCGGTGTCAGCCACGGGGTCTTGGTGACCTATGACGGCAACAGCCTTAGGGCGGTGGCAACGCACGGCTTGGCCGAACCGCTCGCCGACCTGCTGCGGCAGCCGTTCTGGCCGCTGCCCAACAGCCCCCACGCACGCATCATTCGTGACCGTGCCGTCATTCACATACCCGATTTGGCAGCGGAGACGCTGTGGGAACGGGACGATCCGAAGCGCATCGGCACCCTCGAACAAGGCGTCCGCTCGATGCTGTTCATACCGCTGTGCAAGGACGACAGGCTGCTCGGCTATTTCAGCGCCAACCGGACCGAAGCACGGCCCTTCTCCGAGAAGGAAATCGTGCTCTTAGAAAACTTCGCGGCGCAGGCGGTCATCGCGATAGAAAACGCCCGTCTCCTGACCGAAACGCGCGAGGCCCTGGAGCAGCAGACCGCGACCGCCGAGGTGCTCGGCGTCATCAACTCCTCGCCCGGCAACCTCGCGCCGGTGTTCGACGCGATGCTCGAAAAGGCAATGCGCCTTTGCGAATCCGCGTTCGGGGGCCTTACCTCCTATGACGGCAAGAACTTTCAGACGCTTGCCACCCGCGGCCTCCCGCCAGCTTTGACGGATGTGTTTCGGCAGCCGTGGACGGCCGGGCCAGGCAGCTATCACCAACGTCTGATCGACGGCGAGCTGCTCGTTCATACCGATTTTGGAGTTCAAAACCCGGAGCGGTTGGCTCATGCGCAAAGCCGGGGCATCATCGAGATTGGTGGCGCGCGAACCGGCTTGCTGATCGCGCTGCGCAAGGATGAAACCTTGCTCGGCTCGCTTTTTTTCTATCGCCAGGAGGTTCGTCCATACACCGACAAGCAGATCGCGCTGCTGCAGACCTTCGCGGCGCAGGCGGTCATCGCGATGGAGAACGTGCGGCTGATCACCGAGACGCGCGAGGCCCTGGAGCAGCAGACCGCGACCGCCGAGGTGCTCGGCGTCATCAACGCGTCGCCCGGCGACCTCGCGCCGGTTTTCGACGCAATGCTCGAAAAGGCGATGCGGCTTTGCGAAGCAGCGTTCGGGTTTATGATGAGTTATGATGGGAACCGCTTCGAGAGAGTATCTCATCGCGGTTTGCCCGCCGGGCTCTCCGAATATCTGCCGAGCATGGACCAGCCGGACCCCGCTTCCGGGGGGATGTACGCGCAGATCTTGAGCGGCGCCTCTGTGGTCCAGGTCGAGGATCTGCCCGCCGGCGGGGTATACCGAACGAGCCGTTTGCGCCGGGCGTTGGTCGATCTTGGGGGCGCCCGCAGTGCGATTGCCGTCGCGCTCAAGAAGGAGAGCGCCCTCGTTGGAGTCATCACCATTTACCGCCAGGAGGTGCGGCCGTTCTCCGACAAGCAGATCGCGCTGTTGCAGAATTTCGCGGCGCAGGCGGTGATCGCGATGGAGAACGCACGGCTCATCACCGAGACTCGCGAGGCCTTGGAGCAGCAGACCGCGACGGCCGAGGTGCTCGGGGTAATTAACTCCTCGCCCGGCGACCTCGCCCCCGTCTTTGATGCGATCCTCGAAAAAGCGCACAGCCTGTGCGGTGCGGCGCACGGCCACCTGTCGATCTACGACGGGCGGCACTTCCGTGCCGTCGCGTTGCACGGCGTACCGGCCCGCTTCGCCGAGTTGCTGCGCCAGCCCTTCCGCCCCGGGCTCGATGTCGCGCAACGCCTGCTCGCCGGCGAAAGCGTGATCCAGATCCCGGACATGGCGGCGCTTTCATATGCGCCGGACGACGCGGTGGGACGCGCTGCGGTCGAGGTCGCCGGCGTCCGCACGATCCTGATCATCGCGCTGCGCAAGGAGACAACCTTGCTCGGCTACATTACCGCCCACCGCGTCGAGGTGCGGCCATTCTCCGACAAGGAGATCGCGCTGTTGCAGAATTTCGCGGCGCAGGCGGTGATCGCGATGGAGAATGCGCGGCTGATCACCGAGACGCGCGAGGCCCTGGAGCAGCAGACCGCGACCGCCGAGGTGCTGGGGGTGATCAACGCCTCGCCCGGCGACCTGGCGCCCGTATTCGACGCGATGCTCGAAAAGGCGGCGCGACTTGCGGGTCTCGACTTCGGCGGATTATTGACATTTGATGGCGAGTTTTTCGAAGCTGTCGCGTTATACAACCTTCCGCTGTCTCCCCGAGAATGGCAGGAACGGTTCGGGCAGCCGGCGGCTCAGATCGCGCCGGGAACTGCATTTCGCCGAGTGATCGGCGGGGAAGACGTTGTACATATCGACGATCTTCTGACCGACGAAGCCTACTTGTCGGGAAACCCCCAGCGGAGGCTCTTTGTCGAAGCGACCGGTGCACGCGCTGCGGTCTGGGTCGCCTTACGCAAGGAGAAGGCCCTTCTCGGTTCCTTTATTTTCTATCGTCGCGAAGTTCGGCCGTTCACCGACAAGCAGATCGCGTTATTGCAGAACTTTGCGGCGCAGGCGGTCGTCGCGATGGAGAACGCGCGGCTCATCACCGAGACGCGCGAGGCCTTGGAGCAGCAGACCGCCACGAGTGAGATCCTGCGCGTCGTCTCGGGCTCGCAGGCCGAGGTTCAGCCGGTCTTCAATGCCATCGTCGAAAACGCGTCGCGGCTGTGCGAGGCCGAGTTCAGCGCAGTGGCCCGCTTCAACAGCGGACAACTCAATCTCGTCGCGATCAACAACATGTCTGCGGCGGAGATGGCCGCATTCCACAATCTGTTCCCGCGACCTCCCGCTCGGAATTTCGTTATGGGTCGAGCCTTTGTCGATGCGGTGCCGGTGCAGATCGACGACGTGCTAAGCGAAGTCGATTACGACCCGAAGACCTTGGCAGTCCTACAACCCGCCGCACAGTACCGCTCGTGCCTTGGCGTTCCCATCATGAGAGATGCGGAACCGATCGGCGTGATCTTTTGCGGTCGGCGTCAAGTCAAGCCTTTCACGGGCAAACAGGTTGAACTCGTCCAGACATTCGCCGAGCAAGCGATCATTGCGATCGAGAACGCGCGGCTGATCACCGAGACGCGCGAGGCCCTAGAACAGCAGACCGCGACTGCCGAGGTACTCGGCGTCATCAACGCCTCGCCCGGCAACCTCGCCCCGGTGTTCGACGCGATGCTCGAAAAGGCGATGCGCCTTTGCCGAGCAGAGTTCGGGGAGTTTTACGTTTCCGAAGCTGAGCAATTGCGTGCTGTTGCAGAGCGGGGAGTACCCACCGCGTTCGCTGAGTTCAGATATCACAATCCATCGTCACCTATTCCCGGAAGCATCACTGCCCGCATCCTCGGCGGTGAGCCAGTCATTCATGTCGCCGATGTGAAAGATGATGACCTCTACCGGCATGGCGATCCTCAACGGCGTGCCCTCGTTGATCTTGGCGGTGCACGCACGTTTCTTTCGGTGACAATGATCAAAGGCCGCGCGGTTCTCGGATCGATCAACATCTACCGTCAGGAGGTGCGACCCTTCTCAGAGAAAGAGATCGCGCTGTTGCAGAATTTCGCGGCGCAGGCGGTGATCGCGATGGAGAACGCGCGGCTGATCACCGAGACGCGCGAAGCCCTGGAGCAGCAAACCGCCACCGCCGAGGTGCTGGGGGTCATCAAC